>NZ_JBSGBQ010000013.1:0-251307 GCF_053601335.1 Amycolatopsis sp. NPDC004747
CCCACACCCCCCTCCCCACCCTAACCGCCCCCGAATCAGCGGCCGTCACGCCGGGTCAAGGCACGCTTTCCCGCCTTGACGCGGCGTGACGGCCGTTGAACAATCCGGCGTTCGGGTCGGCTGGGGGCCCACCTGTCCACCGAAGTTATCCACAATCCCCACCACCTGTGGACAACTCCGGTGGACAAACCCCGATCGAGCGATTTCGACGGTGCCGGCCGATAGACTGGACTTGGGCACGCCCCCCAGGGAGGGCGGGGAGTCCGGCAGGTCGGTTACTGCTGCGGTGTTCGGTGGTAGACGCGAGATCTGCTGGTCGGCCTCCGTCCGGAGTTGTCGCCGGCCTGAGCGAGTTGCGGTGCCCACCACCCCGAAGTCTGATTGTCACTACGGCCGGTGGTACCGCGTCAAGGCGGGAAAGCGTGCCTTGACCCGGCACCACCGGCCGTGTGGGAGCTTCGGATCGGGGTGGGGGGAGGTCTGGCTGGGGTGCGGGTTGCTCTTCAGCGTCCCGTTCGGGCCGGGGCGGCAGCTGGGAGGCCCTTCGAACTCGCCGGAGCCCTGTAAGGAAGAGCGGGGAGCTGGGATGGCCCAACAAGCAGGTGGTCAGGACTTCAGAGCGGCCACCAGCGAGGACCACCCATCGCCACCTCGCGCGCCGCCGTCAGCTCGCGGATCTGAATGCTCGCTCGTGCCATTCTCCTCGGGTCGGGTGCTTGCACAGGAGACGTAGGCGCCGCCGGAGGAGATTTCGACAGGAGGCACCAGTGAAATACGTGGTCCTGATCTACGGCAACCCCGAGTCGCGCGCGGCCTGGGAAGGCATGAGTGACGCCCAACGCGCCGCCGGGCTCGCCTACTACCGGCAGCTCAACGACGATTTGGACGCCTCCGGTGAACGGATCGTCTCCGAACGTCTCGCCTATCCCGAGCTGACCAAATCCCTCGGCCGCACCGACGGGCCCTTCGCCGAGGCCAAGGAGTTCCTCGCCGGTTTCTACCTGCTCGACTGCGAGAGCGAAGACCGCGCCCTCGAGATCGCCGCGAAGGTGCCGGAAGCGTCCTTCGGCAAGGTTGAGGTGCGGCCCGTGATGGGGCTGCACGGGCCGGAGCTGTGACCGACGTCGAAAGCCTGCTCCGCGAGCTCGCGCCGCAGGTGCTCGCCGCGCTCGTGCGGCGGTACGGCGGCTTCGACACCTGTGAGGACGCCGTTCAAGAGGCGCTGCTCGCCGCGTCGCTGCAGTGGCCGGTCGATGGCGTCCCGGATCACCCGAAGGGGTGGCTGATCACCACCGCGTCGCGGCGGCGGGTCGAGCAGTGGCGCAGTGACAGCGCGCGGCGACGGCGGGAGGAAGCCGTCGCCCAGAACGAGCCGCCGGGCCGGGAACCGGTCAGCGGGGTCGATGACACGCTGACGCTGCTGCTGCTCTGCTGCCACCCCGCCCTGAACCCGCCGTCGCAGGTCGCGCTCACCCTGCGGGCCGTCGGTGGGCTGACCACCGCCGAGATCGCGCGGGCCTTCCTCGTCCCCGAGGCCACGATCGGGCAGCGGATCAGCCGCGCGAAACAGAAGCTGAAAGGCGAACGGCTCACGAACGACCACCGGCCCGAACGGCTGGCCGCGGTGCTGCAGGTGCTCTACCTGATCTTCACCGAGGGCCACACCGCCAGCTCGGGAGACGCGCTGAGCCGCGTCGAGCTGACCACCGAGGCGATCCGGCTGGTCCGGCAGCTGCGCGCGGAACTGCCGGACGACGGCGAAGTCACCGGGCTGCTCGCGCTCATGCTGCTGACCGAGGCCCGGCGCCCGGCCCGCGTCGACGCGACCCGCGCCCTCGTCCCGCTGGCCGAGCAGGACCGGACGCGCTGGAACCGGGCGTTCATCGACGAAGGCGTCGCGCTGATCACCAAGGCACTCGCGACCACCCCCGTCGGCCCGTACCAGCTGCAGGCGGCGATCGCCGCGGTCCACGACGAGGCCCCGACGAGCGAAGACACCGATTGGGCCGAGATACTCACGCTGTACGACCTGCTGCGGGTCGTCGCGCCCGGGCCGATGGTGACGCTGAACCGGGTGGTGGCGTTCGCGCAGGTCCACGGCCCCGAAGCGGGGCTGGCGGAGCTGCGTGAAGCTGAAAAGCACCTCGCGCAGCACCACCGCGTCGACGCCGTCCGCGCGCACCTGCTCGAACGGGCCGGGGACCCCGCCGGGGCCCGCGAGGCGTACCTGGCCGCCGCCCGGCGGACACTGAGCCTGCCGGAGCAGGCGTACCTGCAGTCGCGGGCCGCCGAGCTGGAGAACTGAGAACGGCCGGCCGGGACGAGTCCCGGCCGGCCGCACCCTCAGAGGATCTCGGCGGAGGTGCCGATGTCCGGCGGGCCCAGGTCGGGGTTGAGCGCCCCGGTGAGCTCCACCAGCTCCGGCTCCACCTCGTGCGGCTGGATGCGCCCGTCGCGGATGTCCTCCGCGTAGTGGCACGCCACCCGGTGCCCGCCGCCGATTTCGCGCAGCTGCGGGCGGTCGGTGTCGCACAGGCTCGCCTGCCGCCACGGGCAGCGCGTGTGGAAGCGGCAGCCCGACGGCGGGTTCGCCGGCGAAGGCAGGTCACCGGCGAGCAGGATCTGCTCGCGGGTGTCCTCGACCTGCGGGTCCGGCACCGGGATGGCCGACAGCAGCGCCCGCGTGTACGGGTGCAGCGGCTCCCGGTACAGCGAGTCCGCGTCGGTCTCCTCGACCAGCGCGCCCAGGTACATCACGCCGATGCGGTCGGAGATGTGCCGCACCACCGCGAGGTCGTGCGCGATCACGACGTAGGTCAGGCCGAGCTGCTGCTGCAGATCCTCCAGCAGGTTCACCACCTGGGCCTGCACCGAAACGTCCAATGCGGACACCGGCTCGTCGGCGACGATCAGGTCCGGCTCCACGGCGAGCGCCCGGGCGATGCCGATGCGCTGGCGCTGCCCGCCCGAGAACTCGTGCGGGTACTTGCGCAGCGACGTCTCCGGGAGGCCGACCGCGGCCAGCAGCTGCCGCAGCCGCCGCTGGGTGGCTTCCTTGTCCTTGTCGAGGCCGTGCGCGTGCATGCCCTCGAGCAGGATCGACTCGACCGACTGGCGCGGGTCCAAACTGGACATCGGGTCCTGGAAGATCATCTGCATCCGGCGCCGGGCCTTCCGCAGTTCCTCGCCCTTGAGGTGCGCGACGTCGGTGCCGTCGAACTTCACGGAACCGGCGGTCGGCTCGTTGAGCCGCAGGATCGCCCGGCCCAAAGTGGACTTGCCGCACCCGGATTCGCCCACCAGGCCGTAGGTTTCGCCGCGGCGGATGGCCAGGTCGACGCCGTCGACCGCGTACACGTGCCCGACCGTCCGGTCGATCACGATGCCGCGCTTGATCGGGAAGTGCACCTTGAGGTCGGTGACCTCGAGCAGCACGTCACCAGCAGGACGGGTCATCGGGTTCCTCCTCCCGCGGCGACCGCGGGCCGCACGGGGTTGTGACAGCGCAGCAGCCCGGCCCGGTCGGGCACCAGCTGCGGCTGGACCTCGCGGCAGACCGGCAGCGCGTTGGGGCACCGCGGCGCGAACGCGCACCCGTGGTCCCACGGGATGTTGTCGGCCACCGAACCCCGGATGGGGATCAGCTTCTCACCGCGGCCCGCGTCCAGGCGCGGGATCGAAGCGAGCAGGCCGTGCGTGTACGGGTGCCGCGGCTCGGCGAACAGCTGGTGCCGCTGCGCCCGCTCGACGATCTTGCCGCCGTAGAGGACGTTGACCTCGTCGCAGAGGCCCGCGACGACGCCGAGGTCGTGCGTGATCATGATCAGCGCGGTCCCGGTGTCCTGCACCAGCTCCCGCAGCAGCGCCAGGATCTGCGCCTGGATGGTGACGTCCAGCGCGGTGGTCGGCTCGTCGGCGATGAGCAGCCGCGGACGGCACGCCAGCGCGATCGCGATCAGCGCGCGCTGCCGCATCCCGCCGGAAAGCTGGTGCGGGTACTCGGAGAGCCGCCGCGACGGGTCCGGGATGCCGACCTTGTCCAGCAGGTCCACCGCTTCGACGGACGCCGCCTTGCGCGACATCCCGCGGTGGCGTTCCAGCACCTCGGTGATCTGCAGCCCGATCGGGATGACCGGGTTCAGCGAGGACAGCGGGTCCTGGAACACCATGCCGAGGTCGCGGCCGCGGCGGTCGCGCATGTCCTTGTCGGACAGGCGAAGCAGGTCGGTGCCCTCGAAGCGCACCGAACCGCTGACCTTGTTGCCGCGCTTGGCCAGCAGCCGCATGATCGCCAGCGACGTCACGGACTTGCCGCAGCCGGACTCGCCGACCAGGCCGACCGTCTGGCCCGGCTCGACGTCGAAGCTGACGTTGTCCACGGCGGTGAAGGACTGCTCGCCACGGCGGACGAACTGGACCGTGAGGTCACGGACTTCAAGGAGTGCCATCGGTTTTCACCGCCTGTTCTTCGGGTCGAGGGCTTCGCGGAGTGACTCGCCGAGCAGCGTGAACCCGAGCGCGACGATGATGATCGCGATCGCCGGGTAGTAGGCGAGCTCGGGCCGGACGTCGAGGAACTGCCGGGCACCCTTGCTCAGCATGATGCCCCACTCCGCCCGGTTCGGGTCCGGGTCGCCCAGACCGAGGAACGACAGCGCCGCGGCCTCCAGGATGGCGGTGGCCAGGGTCAGCGTGGCCTGCACGATGACCGGGCCGAGCGAGTTCGGCAGCATGTGCCGGAACACGATCGCCCCGCGCTTCACGCCCAGCGACGTCGCCGCGAGGACGTGGTCGCTGCCCCGCTGCACCAGCATCGAACCGCGCAGCAGCCGCGCGAAGATCGGCACGCCGATCAGCGAGACGGCGAGGATCACCGTCCACTGGCTCGGCTTGGCGAACAGCGCCGCCACCGAGATCGCCAGCAGCAGCGACGGCACCGACAGCATGACGTCGACCAGTCGCATGAGGACGGTGTCGACCCAGCCGCCGAACGCGCCGGCGAGCCCGCCGATGATGATGCCCAGCAGCACGCCGATGACCGTGGCCAGCACACCGACGAGGAGGGTGTTCTGCGCGCCGACGATCAGCCGCGACAGCTCGTCGCGGCCGAAGTCGTCCACGCCGAGCGGGTAGCCCGGCTGGGCGCCGGGGATGATCCCCTGGCCGAGGGCGACCTTGTCCTGCAGGTAGCGCTCGAACGGGTCCTTGGGCGCGATCAGCGGCGCGAACACCGCCAGCAGCACGAACAGGCCGGTGATCACGCCACCGGTGATGGCGACCGGGCTGCGCAGCATCCGCCGCAGTGCTTCGCGGCCGAGGCTGTTGCCGCTCGCCGCGGCGAGCTTGTCGATCGGTTCCTTCTTCTTGTTCAGCAGAGTGTTCATCGCACACGCACCCTCGGGTCGATGATCCCGTACGAGACGTCGACCAGCATGTTCACCAGCACGTACACCAGGGCGCCGAAGAGCAGCAGCGCCTGGAGCCGGGGGTAGTCACGCCGTTCGATGCCTTCGGCCAGCAGGAACCCGAGGCCGCGGAAGTTGAACACCCGCTCGGTCAGCACCGCGCCGCCGAGCAGCGCGCCGGTCTGCAGGCCGATGGTGGTGACCACCGGAAGCAGGCCGTTGCGCAGGATGTGCCGCCGCCGGACGACGGGCTGCGTGAGGCCCTTCGAGTTGGCCGTGCGGATGAAGTCCTCGTTGAGCACTTCGAGCACCGAAGCGCGGGTGATCCGGGTGATCACCGCGAGCGGGATGGTGGCGAGCGCGAACGCCGGGAGGATCAGGTGCCTGATCGCGTCCCAGACGGCGTCCCATTCGCTCGTCATGATGCCGTCGAGGACGGCGAAGTTGGTGACGGCGGTGGCGTCGAGCCCCGCGGTCTGCCGGCCCTGCGACGGCAGGCCCAGCGGCCCGGCCAGCAGGTCCTGCATCATGTAGCCGAGGAAGAACACCGGCACCGCGACGCCGATCAGCGTCAGCACGATGATCACGTTGTCAGCGACGCCACCGCGGTAGCGGGCCGAGAGGTAGCCGGCCGGGATGCCGATGGCCACCGCGATGATCATCGCGGTGATGCCCAGCTCGATGGTGGCCGGCAGGAACGTGCCGATCTCCGACATCACCGGCTGGGTGGAGACCAGCGAGGCGCCGAAGTCACCGGTGATCGCGCGGCCGAGGAACTTGAAGTACTGGATGATGACCGGCTGGTCGAGCCCCAGCACGTGGTTGAGGTTGGCGATCTTCTCCGGCGTTGCCTTGTCGCCGAGGAGGGCGGCCGCGGGCCCTCCGGGCAGCGAACGGAGCCAGGCGAAGACCAGGATGGACAGGATGAGCAGCGTCGGTATCGCTTGTAGCAGCCGACGCACGAGAAAACGGAGCACTTGCAGTCCTTAGGTGGCAGCCCGCTGAGTACGGAACATGGGGTGGGTGCGGTAGCACCCACCCCATGCCTCGCGGCGTTGAGCCGTCAGTTCACGGTGACGGTGTTGAACCGCTCGTCGGTCAGCGGGCTGGCAACCAGACCCTTGACCTTCGGGCCGACCACGATGGCGGGCGGGCCGTAGGAAATCGGGATGGCGGGCAGGTAGTCCATGATCTGCTTGTTGACTTCCTGGTACGCCTTGGCGTGCGCGTCGCCGGCGGGCGAAGCGTCCGCGGCGGCCAGCGCCTGGAACAGCTGCGGGTTGTCGAACCCGAACTCCTTCTTCGTGCGGCCGAAGAACGTGCCGACGAAGTTCCCGGCGTCGTTGTAGTCACCGGTCCAGCCGAGCAGGTGCAGGTCCTGGTAGCCGAACTTCTGGACGTCGTCCTTGTAGCCGCCGTTCCACGGCTTGGCGACCGGCTCGATCTTGATGCCGATGGCCTTCAGGTCCTCCGAGATCGAGGTGAAGACGTCCGCCGGGTTCGGCATGTACGGCCGGGTGACCTCGGTCGGGTAGTAGAACTTCAGCGTCAGGTTCGTCGCCCCGGCCTCCTGCAGCAACTGCTTGGCCTGCTGCTGGTTGAACGGGTACTTGGTGACGTCGTCGGTGTAGCCGGCGATCGTCTTCGGCACGAACTCGGTGGCCACCTCGGCACCCTCGGGCAGCTTGCTCTTGACGAACTGCTCGCGGTTGATGCCGTAGGCCAGCGCCTTGCGGACGCGGACGTCCTTCAGCTTCTCGCCGGCCGGGCCCGACTGGTTGATGCCCAGGTAGAGCACGTTGAACGGCGGGCGCACCAGCACCTGCTCGCCCTCGTTGCGCAGCAGGCCGTAGTCGGCCGGCGCCGGGTAGTCGTAGCCCTGGATGTCGCCGGCCTTGAGCGCCTGCTTGCGGGCGTTCTCGTCCGGGATCACCTTGAAGATCAGCTTGTCGAGCTTGGCCGTCTGGCTCGGGCTGGTGTCGTTCTTGGACAGGGTGATCTCACCCTTGCCCTGGTCCCAGCTGTCGAACTTGAACGGGCCGGTGCCGACCGGGTGCTTGTTCGCGTACTCGCTGTAGGTGAACGAGTCGCCGGACTGGGTGACCTGGTCCGCGTTGTACTGCTTCATCGCGGTGGGGCTCTGCATCGCGAACGACGGCAGGGTGAAGGCCGCCGGGAAGGCGCCCTTCGCCTTGTTCAGGTTCACGACGGCGGTCGCCGGGTCCTTGGCTTCGCAGCTCTTGTAGACCGGGTCGCTGTAGTCGTCGCTCTCGTTCTTGGCGAAGCCGCCGAAGACGTCGGCGTAGTAGATCATCTGGCTCTGGGCGGCGGCGCCCTTCATGTTGTACCAGCGGTCGAAGTTGGCGCAGACCGCGGTCGCGTCGAAGGCGGTGCCGTCGGAGAACTTCACGCCCTGCTTGAGGGAGAAGGTCCAGGTCTTGCCGTCGTTGCTGGGCTCCCACTTCTCGGCCAGCGAGGGCTCGAGGTCGGCGGTGCCCGGCTTGTTCTGGATCAGCGTGTCGAAGATCTGGCGCGTGATCCGGAAGGTCTCGCCCTCGTCGTTGAAGATCGGGTCGAACAACTTCGGGTTACCGGCCGCGCCGAAGATCATGGTGCCCCCGGAACCACCCCCTGCGCCCTCGTCACGCTTGGATTCCGCACAGGCGGACAGCGAAACCGCGAGCGCGCCGCTCAGCCCGATCAGGGCCACGCGGCGTGTTCGGGTCAGCCGCAATTGCTGCATCTGGCACCCCTTGGGAGATGTTCGGGATCAAAGTCACCGTCCGGTCGGTCAGGAACTCGACGGACGATCGGTGTGCCCCGCGACACTAGCGGGAACTCGGCCCAGGCTTAAGTACGTGAGGTTACGATCGCGCTACGTGGGCACCGATTTGACCGCATTGTGTCCATAAACTGCGACAGAATGTGACTGTTCGCGGCCTTCGGCTGCGTGCGGTGGCCGATCCCTAACTCAGATGGCGGTACCGAGATTAGGCCGGTCGTGTTGTGACCGCTCGTCGACTTGATCGATCCGGAGTGCCTCGCACACGCAGGGTGACCGCTTCGTCCCCTACAAAAGTCGGGTCCCGGCCGCTGCCGCGGTGCCGTCGACGGCGAACCAGCCGCGCTCGAACCGTTGCCAGCGGCCCAGTTCGGCCCGTGCGGCCTCACCGTCCCTGGCGACGGTTCTGGCCAGCCTGCCGTCCTCCGGGCCGCCATCGAGCCAGCAGAGGTGCGAAAGCAGGGGTCTTGCCGAAGCGCGGCCGCTGGAAACGCCCTCCAGCACGAGAACCTCCGGCACGGCCACCCGGACGAGCTCACCCGGACGAGGTACCCCAGTGGTCCAGTCCATGCGGCGGTAGGCGCCGGGCAGGCCGGCCGCCAGGGGACGCAGGACGCCGTCGACGAGCCGGGGCCACCACGAAACCGGGTCGTCCCACGTCGCGAAGGCGTCGGTGCTCACCAGGGCCGTTCGGCACCCGCGGGCGGTCAGCCCGGCGACGACCCGGGCGGCCAGAGTGGACTTGCCGGCGCCGGACGGGCCGTCGATGGCCAGCACCCGCACCCGGCCCAGCCGCGCCGGAGCGGCGAGCAGGGTTTCGACCAGGGCGTCACTTGCTGACGCGCTCGACCTCCGGGAGCCCTTTGACGTCGTCGGGCGCGGCCGTCTTCGCCTCCAGCTCGGCGATCCGGCTCGCCAGCTCCCGCCGGGTGTCTTCGAGCTCGCAGCGCAGCAACGCGATCTCCTCGACCGAGGTGCGCACCTCTTCCTCGAGGTGCCCGGTCTCGGTGGACAGGTGCAGCGACACGAGGGCCAGCACGACGCCGGCCAGGAGGAAGACGAAGTTCGACGGGGTCTCCACCCCGGTCAGCCGGGCCAGGAACTGCGCGGCCGCCGGGATCACGGCCAGCACCACCACGCCGATGGCGACGACCAGCCACACGCCCGCGTACTTCTCCCGCAGCTTGCGCCGCCGCATCATCTCGATGACGACGAAGAGCACCAAGCAAGCGATGACGATGCTGAGGATGCGCCAGCCCTGCATCTTCCCAAGCTCCTTACGCCGAGTCCGAGGAGTCGACCGCGGGACGGCGGCGGACCAGCGCGAGCAGCAGCGCGAGCCCGGCGCGGCCCAGGTAGACGGCCGACTTGACGGGCGAGTGGCTGGGCGTGCCGCCCGCGCGCTCACGCATGATGACCGGGATCTCCTTGATGGTCAGCTCGGCCCGGATGGCCATGACCAGCGACTCGACGGTGTCGCCGAGGTACTCGGCCGGGTAGTAGCCGGCGAACAGCCGGATCGCGCGCGGCCCCATCGCCTTGAAGCCCGACGTGACGTCGGTGAGCCGGGTCTTCGCCAGCCGCGAGAACACGATCGACAGCGCGACCATGGCGTACTTGCGCGGCCCGCTGGCCTTGTAGGCGCCCTTGCCGGCGAACCGGGAGCCGATCACGATGTCCGCGTCGGCCAGGCCGCGCAGCAGCGCGTCGAGCTCGTCCGGGTCGTGCTGGCCGTCGGCGTCCACCTGCACGACGACGTCGTAGCCGCGGGCGGCGGCGTAGCGGAACCCGGTGCGCATGGCGCCGCCGACCCCGAGGTTCACCGCGAGCCGGGCCACCTCGGCGCCCGCGGCGCGGGCCAGCTTCGCGGTGTCGTCCACCGAGCCGTCGTCGACGACCAGCAGGTCGCCCTCCGGGAGGGCGCGCTTCACCTGTTCGATGACCGACGCGACGCTCGCCGACTCGTTGAGGGCGGGCATCACGATGAGCACGCGGCGGCTGGTCACCGATGTCGCAGGCACGGGATCACTCTAGCTCTTCACCGGCCTTCACCCGCCGCGGACCCGGCCTCGACGACGTCCTGCTGCCCCTCGATCTCGTAGATCGAGGCACCGGGGTTGCGGTAGACCAGCTTGAACCCCGGAGCGGTGTCCAGGTCCAGCAGACCGGCGTCGTTCGGCACGTCGGGAATGGCGTTGCCCTTGCCGACGAAGGCGAAGCGGACCTTGAGCTCGCACAGGATCTTCCGCGCCCTGGGGTCGGCTTCCAGCCGGTTCGCGTGCGCGCTGACGTAGCCGACGTCGCTGGCGGGCTCGGCGCCGTAGTAGTTCCACTGGGTCGGCTTCACGCCCTGCAGCGCGTACATCCAGACCGACCCGTCGAAGCGGTCGTTCAGGACGCGCTCACCCGGGACGGTTCGCTCGGCCAGCCAGGCGAACGCCGTCTCCTCGTCCGCGCTCACCGCGGGGAAGCCGCGGTAACCGATGTTCACGTGGACGGCGTTGAGGCCGGCGTACCCGCGGCTGAACCCGCCGATCACCGCCGCGAGCAGCACCACGCCGGCCAGGACCGGCGCGGCCGGGTGCAGCTTGGGCAGCCGGGGCCGGACCTTCGCCGCGAACCACGCCGTCGCGGTGTTGACGAACTCGCCGAAGCCCACCGCGCCGATCAGCGGCAGCAGCGCGGCGATCCGGTAGTTGTCGTTGTAGAACGGCCCGGTCAGCAGGTGGATCAGGCCGGTCTCCATGGAGACCGTCGCCGCGTACAGCCCGCCGAGCACGACGTATGCGCCGACCAGCCAGACCGCCTTCCGCTGCCGGGCCAGCAGGACGATGCCGGCGAGCGCGGGCAGGCCGAGCCACCACTGCGGGAAGTCCGCCATCGGCGAGAACGTGACCGTCTGGCCCACCGCGCCGGTCACGGTCGCCGCGTTGCCCCAGACCGCGGACGTGACACCACCGGCGTTGTAGAGCGAGGGCAGCACCTGGGGCAGGCCGAGCCCGGCGGCGAGCACCGCGGCCGCCACCAGCGACGGCCAGGCGCGCTTCCAGTCGATCGGCTCGAACTTCAGCAGCACGGCGGCCAGGATCAGGACGCAGTAGACGACGAGGACGAACACGACGCTGGTGTGCAGGGCCGCCAGGCCGCCCGCCCCGACCCCGACGGCCAGCGGCCCGGTCGCCCCGCCCGGCTCGAGCAGCAGGCGGACCACCGCGAGCATGGCCGGGACCAGCGCGACGCCGGCGGCGTACGGCCAGACCGGACCGTGCCAGAACAGGTCGTAGGGGAACGAGGTGAAGCAGGCGGAAGCGGTGGCGGCCGCGGCGGCCGTCACCGGCGGGAGCCGCCACGCGCGGCACATCGCGGCCACCCCGAGCGGCACCGCGAAGGTGACCGCGATGGACGCGAAGTTGAGCAGCGGCATCACGGTCAGCCCGCCCTTGCCGAAGAGCAGGGCGAGCAGCGCGTGGTAGGTGTCCGGGTAGAAGTAGTGCGTCTCGTCCGGCAGGTTCGCGATGGTGCCGATGGTCGACGGGCGCGCGTCGCCGCGCTCGGCGATCCAGCGGACGAGGTTGGCGTGGAACGCCGCGTCCCAGTTCTGGTTGACCGTGCCGGACGTGGGGATGCCGCGCAGGACGGTGAGCGCGCCGACCGCCATCCCGGTGGCGACGCCGAGCGCCGTCAGTGCGTGCGCGCGCCACGACCACCGCGGGCGCTCGGGCGCTTCGGCGTCCGGACGGCGGTGCCGGTTGAACCGGGCGACGGCCCAGGTGACCGCGAAGCCGGCGGCCGAGACCACCAGTGTCCACAGTGCGACGGAGAGCGCCGTCCACCGGATGCCCGTGCCGCCGAGCAGCGGAATGGCCAGGGCCACGACCCCGAACGTGAGGATCGGCGCCGCCGCGCCCAGCGTCCAGCCGCGCAGGCCGATCGCCGCCCCGAAAACCGCACCCGGCACCCAGAATGCGGCCAGAACGAGCAGAAACCCCATTGTCCCTTCCCATTTCACGCTGATCCGTGCCGATGCCTCGTTGCACACTTCCGGACGGCGGCGGCCACGCTACCGTGCACGTCAGTTCGCTGGTCACCCGCATCCTGGGCACACCGCGGCCACCCATAGACTCCGGGCGTTGACGGCTTTGTTGATCGGAGAAGGCATGTTGTCCGAAGCTGTCCGGCTGGCCGTGGGAATCCTGGTGGTATTGCTTCCCGGATTCTTGATTCTGCTGGTCACCGGCGTCCGCGAACGGTTGTGGCTGGCGGGCCTCTCGGCGCCGTTGACCACCGGGTTCGTCCTGCTGGTGTCGCTCTTCACGGGGGTCACCGGGCTCCGCTTCGGACTGCTGACGACGATCGTCGCGCTCGTGGTCGTCCTGCTCGCGCTCGGCGGCGTGCGGTGGCTGCTGCGCCGGCGGCGCCCGGGCGGGGCACCGGTCGAGCCCGCCGAGGACCCGCGGCTGCGCACGCTGACCGGCCGCGCCGGGGTGGCGGCCCAGGTGCTGGGCGCGCTGATCGCCGTCGCCGGGGTCGGCCTCGGCATCCGCGTGTGGCACAAGGGGCTCGGGTCGTGGCGGACGCCGACCCAGGAGCACGACACCGTCACGCACGCCGTGCTGACCGCCTTCACGCACTTCACCGGCAAGGCCGCGCCGTGGCAGATCCTGCCGATCGACGTCGTGCACGACACGAACGTCCAGTTCTACCCGCCCGGCTTCACCGACCTCTGCGCGCTGCTCACCGACGTCTTCGGCGACACGATGCTGTCGCTGAACCTGGTGACGGTCGCGTTCATGGTGGTCGCGCTGCCGCTGTCGGTGGCCGCCTTCACCGCGGCGGTCCTCCGGCACGGCAGGCTCGGCCGCGGCTGGGTCGAGCTCGCCGCGGGCGTCGCCGCGCTGGTCTCCGTGCAGCTGTACCGCCCCGGCATCGCCTTCGCCCACGACGGCGGCGTCCTGCCGAACGCGGCCGCGATGGCGCTCATGCCCGGGCTCGTCGCCGTGATGCTGGTGCTCGGCAAGCGCAACTGGGGCCGCGCGGTGCTGGTCGGTGTCGCCGCGGCCGGCGCGTTCAACCTGCACCCGAGCGCGCTGACCTCGGTGGCGCTGACGACGGTCGCGGCCATGGCCGGGCTGTTGTTCACCAAGGCGGGCCGGCTCGCCTTCGCAAGGGCGCTGCTGCCGCTGGTGCTGACCGGCGTGGTCGCCGCCGTCCTCATCGTCCCGGACGTGCTGGCGCTCCTGCGGCTCGGCGGCGGCACGGTGGTCGACGCACCGGCCAACATCCCGGGCTCGCCGCTGGGCGAGTCGTTCAAGCTGGTCGCGCGGCTGCCCTACGGCGGCTACTTCGACCCGAGCGGCGTGATGGGCCAGCTGGTGCTCGGCCTGCTGGGCTTGGCGGGCGTCGCCGCCGCGCTGCTTTCGCGGCGCGCGTGGCCGCTGCTGACGGCCTGGCTGTTCTGGGCCGCGGTGATGGTGAGCTTCCACTTTTCGCCGAACTCCGGCTTCGGCGCGACGATCGGCCGGTACTACTACCGCGTCGCCAACCGCCTCGACACCCACGTCTACCTGCTGATCCCACCGCTGGCCGGGGTGCTGTTCGTGGCGCTGGGCCTGGTCGTGGTCGCGGTCCGGAAGGGCAACCCGGTCCCGGCGCGGCTCCGGCCGGCGGTGGCCTTCGGGCTGATCGTGGTGCTGCTCGGCGTGCTGACGGTGACGACGTTCCGCGGCTATATGAACACCGGCGCGCTGTCACTGAGCCAGCGCTACGCGACTCCGCAGTTCGTGCGCTACAACGCGGCCGACGACGCGGCGGCGAAGTGGCTGCACGAGAACGCGGCCCCTGGCGAGGCGATCCTCAACAACGCGAACGACGGCTCGACGCTGCTGTACGTCGACTACGACCTGCCGATCCTCAACATCGTCCCGGACGGCCACAGCCCGATCGAGGACAACATCACCCTGCTGGCGAAGTTCAACGACTTCCCCGAAGACCCCCAGGTGCAGAACATCCTGAGGGCGAAGAACGTCCGCTGGGTGTACGTGGACTCGTCGGCCCCGACGGTCGGCACGGACGGCCACCACTGGACGGGCCAGTCGACCTTCAGCCTGGCGCCGGGGCTGAGCGGCCTGACCGGGCTCCCGGGCCTGACGAAGACGTTCAGCTCGGGCACGGTCAGCGTGTACCGGCTGGACCTGCCGCAGACCCCGCCGCGGGGCTGAGTTCAGGCAGCGTCCGGGTCGGCCTCGACCGGCTCGGGCGCCCGCCGCAGGACGAAGGCGAGCACCACGGCCAGGCCCAGCGTCGGCGCCACCGCGAGGGCCACGACCGCGCGGAACACCGTGTCGCCCGGCAGGAACAGCAGCACCAGCGACGCCGTGCCGGTGACCACCGCCCAGGTCGCCAGCACCAGCTTCGCCTGGGTGCGGGCCACCAGCACCGCGGTGAGCAGCTGCATCGGCACCAGCAGCACCGACGACCAGACGAGCCCGGCCACCGACCAGCCGTCGATGTCGTACTTCGGCCCGCTGACGAACCGGACCGCCCACGGGCCGAGCCACAGCCCCACCAGCGCGCCGAGGGCGGCCAGAGCCAGCGACGCCGCCGCGCCAAGAGCGAGCACGCGGCGCAGCCGGTGGCGGCCCTCCGCCGTCACCGACAGCCGGACGACGAACGGCACCGCCAGCGACTGCACCGGCCCGATCAGCGTCAGCGGCAGCCGCGCGATGACCAGCGCCGCGAACAGCGAGCCGACGCGGTCGCCGTCGCCGCCCGGGGCCAGCAGGCCGACCAGTGCCGGGTAGCCGGTGATGACCGCCGCCGTCAGGGCCGCGCCGACCAGGAGCATGCCCATCCGGCGGGACGTGACGCCCCAGCCGTCGCCCTCGACGTGGAAGTCGAGCAGCTGCCGGGCCGGGCGCGCGAACAGCAGCCAGGCGAACGAGCCGGCCGCGACCGCGATGGCCAGCGAGACGACGTTGTAGGCGACCGAGACGAACAGCACGCCGAGGATCAGGGCGCGCACGGCCGGTTCGGCGATCACGAGCAGCGAGAAGGCCTTGACCTTGTGCTGCCCGATGAGCAGCCCGCGCGTGCCGAACTGGCAGGCGAACGCGACGCCGCCGGCCAGCACGATCACCGCCAGCGACCACTCGCCGTGGAACAGCTTGGCGTTGACCGGCGGGATCAGCAGCGCGAGCGAGAACGCGGCCGCGACGACCACGCCGACCGCGACCGCCCGCAGCGCCGGGCGGCCCGCCTTGCCCCCGGCGAGCGCGGCGACCGCCGACTGGCGCGAGAGCTCCTGCTCCAGCGGCGAAAGCGTGCTGCCGAGGCCCATGAGCAGGCCCCAGAAGGTGACGAAGACCGCGTACTCCTGCGGCGGCAGCAGCCGCTGGCAGGCGACGGTGAGCAGGTAGCCGAGGCCGATGGACACGATCAGCGAGCCGCCGAGGCTGCCCGCGGTCGTGCGCCCGCTGCGCGCGGCGGCCGGGGTGTCCACTTCGGTGCTCATCGACGGCGGAGCCGGGCGCGCCCGGCCATGGCCAGTCCACGCAGGACACCGGCGCCGAAGCCGCCGGCGAACACCGGCAGCAGCTTGGTGACCGCGCGGGCCTCGGGGCCGGTCGCACCGCACTTCTTGACGACCTGGCCCGCCGCGACCGCGCCGAGGACCCCGGCGGCCAGCGTCGTCTTCGGCTTCTTCGCGGCGAAGACGAGGCCGACGGCACCGGCCGCGAGCGCGCCGAACAGGGCGTTGCGGGCCGGGCCGGGCGAGGCGATGTAGGAGTCCACGTACGTCGTGCCGCGGAAGTAGGCCTGCTGCGTGAACTTCTTGAACGAGTCGCGCCCGTGGTAGGTCGCCGACAGCTCCGGGGCCAGCCAGATCCGCTCGCGCTCGGCGATCCAGCGCAGCATGCGCGTGTCGTCGCTGGCGAAGCGGAGGTCGTCGAACAGCGACGCGAACGCCGTCACCGAGCCCTCCAGGAGGCCGCGGCGGGCGCAGAAGAACGTCGTCCCCTTCGGGTAGACGTCGAACTCCTCGATGCCGTACGACATCAGGCGCGGGTTCGCGCAGTACTTTCGCCAGGGCACCTTGACCAGGCCGGCCAGGAAACCGGCGTACGGGTTGTGCTCGGAAGCGACGTTGATGTGCCCGTTCCAGACCGCGCGCTCGGGGTGTTCGACGAGCTGTTCGCGCAGGAACGGCAGGGTGTGCTCGTCGACGACGACGCGGCTGTCGAGCAGTGCGACCCACTCGCCGGACGACTTGGCGATGCCCGCCCGCCGGGCCTCGAACCGGCCGGAGTTGGCCTGGCTCAGCACCGTGATGCCGTGGCGTTCGCGCAGGTCGTCGAGGCGGGACGGGGTGGCGTCCGTGCTGCCGTCGTCGACCACGACGACCTCGATCGGCCAGCTCGCGGCCGCCGCCGAGGCGAGCAGCGCGCCGACACTGCGTTCGATCCAGTCCTGCTCGTTGTAGACCGGGATCACGACGCTGAGCGAGGGGAGGAGCGGGTTCGCACTCACCGTGCCGAGGCTACCCGGCAGCTCCCGTGGCAGGTCGGCCAGTATCCTTACGCCACCGCACCCGACCAGAAATGGGCTTCACGGTGATTTCCTTCATTCTCGGCACCACCGCGGAACTGATCAAGATCGCCCCGGTCTACCACGGGATCCGCGAGCGCGGGATGCGGCCGAAGATCTGGTTCACCGCCCAGCACGTCGACGAGGTCGCGGACGTCCTCGCGGACCTGAACATGCCGGCGCCGGACGTCTGGCTGGTGCCGGAGGACAAGGCCCACAACCTCGAGTCGCCGGCGCAGGTGCCGGGCTGGGCCGCGCAGGTGCTGCGCACCGCGTGGAGCCGCCGCCACGAGCTGCGCGCCGCGCTGACCGAGGACGGCCGTCCGCCGCTGGTGCTGGTGCACGGCGACACGTTCACCACGCCGTACGGCTCGCTGATCGGCAAGCGGATCCTCAAGTCCCGCGTCGGGCACGTCGAGGCGGGCGCCCGGTCGGGCAGCATCCTCTCGCCGCTGCCGGAGGAGCTGAACCGCAAGATCGCGGCGAAGATCGTCGATATCCACTTCGCGCCGAGCGCCCGCGAGGTCAACAACCTGCGCAACGCCCGCGGCGTGGTCGTCGACACCGAGGCGAACACGGCGATCGACGCGATGCGCCTGGCCATCGACCAACCGCTGGACGTGCCGAACCTGCCGGAGAAGTTCGGGCTGGCCACGCTGCACCGCTTCGAGCTGGTCTCGCGCCCGGACAAGTACCGCGAGGCGCTGGAAATCCTGCGCGAGCAGAGCCGCAAGATGCCGATCCTGTACATGGCCGGCGCGCCGGAGCGCGAGAAGATCCGCGCGCTGGGCATCGGGAACATCTTCGACGACCAGTTCATCGTCCAGCCGAAGATGCGGTACCTGAAGTTCCTGCCGCTGGTGGCGCGCGCCGAGTACGTCGTCACCGATTCGGGTGGTCTTTCGGCGGAGTGCTACTACCTCGGCCTGCCGTGCGCGGTGCACCGCGAGCGCACGGAGACACCGCAGCACCTCGGCGAGACGGTCGTGCTGACCGAGATGCGCGGCGACAAGCTGCAGAACTTCCTCGACACGTACCAGAACCGGCGCGGTGAGTCCTGGATGGACAAGTACCACCCGTCCGAGATCGTCGTGGACACCCTGGCGCAGCTCGGCTACTGCTGAGTCGTCGTGAGCGGTGAAGAGGGTTCTAACCCCCTTCACCGCTCACGACGCTTTAGAGCGCGCGGCGGCCGGAGAGCGCGCGGCCCAGGGTCAGCTCGTCCGCGAACTCGAGGTCACCGCCCATCGGCAGGCCCGAGGCCAGCCGCGTGACGCTCAGCCCCGGGAAGTCCCGCAGCATCCGAACCAGGTAGGTCGCCGTCGCCTCGCCCTCCGTGTTGGGGTCCGTCGCGATGATGATCTCCTTGATGTCCGCCTCGCCGATGCGCTTGAGGAGCTCGCGCATCCGCAGCTGCTCCGGGCCGATGCCCGACAGCGGGTCGAGCGCGCCGCCGAGGACGTGGTAGCGCCCCTTGAACTCGCGCGTGCGCTCGACCGCCAGGACGTCCTTCGGCTCCTCGACCACGCAGATGACCGTGAGGTCCCGGCGCTCGTCGCGGCAGATGCGGCACTTCTGCTGCTCGGAGACGTTGCCGCAGACCTCGCAGAACTGCACGCCCTCCTTGACCTTGCCGAGCACGTCCTGCAGCCGCGCGATGTCGGCCGGGTCGGTGGCCAGCAGGTGGAACGCGATCCGCTGGGCGCTCTTCGGCCCGACCCCGGGCAGGCGCCCGAGCTCGTCGATCAGGTCCTGGACGACACCTTCGTACAAGTTCGTCAGCCGCCGAAGCCGAGGCTGCCGAGGTCCGGCATGCCGCCGCCACCGCCGAGGCCGCCGGCCAGCGGGCCGAGCTTCTGCTCGGTGAGCTTCTGGGCGCTCGCCGACGCGTCGCGGACCGCCGCGACGATCAGGTCGGACAGCGTCTCGACGTCGTCCGGGTCGACCACCTTCGGGTCGATCCGGAGGCTCTTCAGCTGGCTGTCACCGGAGACGGTCGCGGTGACCAGCCCGCCGCCGGCCGTGCCGGTGACCTCGGTGTTGGCCAGCTCTTCCTGGGCTTCGACGAGCTTCTGCTGCATCTGCTGCGCCTGCTGCATCAGCTGGGAAAGGTCGAAGCCGCCGCCGGGTTGGGCCATGATCGCACTCGGTCCTCTCTGCACGCCTGTGTCACCACCAGGGTAGTCGCGCCACGCGAGGTGCCGGGCTGTGGCACCGTGGTCGCCGTGCGACGCGCGACTGCTCCCCTGCTGCTGGCCGGTGCCCTCCTGCTCACCGGCTGCTCCGACGACGCTCCGGCGGCTGCGCCTCCGCCCGCTCCGGTGGTCACCAGCGCCTCTCCTTCGCCTTCGGCGTCGGCGTCGGCTTCGGCTACGTCTTCGGTCGCTTCGCCGTCGCCGGTTGCGCCGTCGCCGTCGTCGGCCGGGAAGGTGGTCGTGCTGGATCCCGGGCACAACGGCGGGAACGCCGCCCACCCGGCGGAGATCAACCGCCCGGTGCCCGCCGGGCGCGGGCAGACCAAGCCGTGCAACACGACCGGCACCGCGACCAACGCGGGTTACCCCGAGCACGCGTTCACCTTCGACGTGGCCCAGCGAGTCGGAAAAGCGTTGGCGGACAAGGGGATCCGCGTCGTCTACACGCGACAGGACGACACCGGGGTCGGCCCCTGCGTCGACCGCCGCGCGGCGATCGGCAACGAGGCGAACGCGGACGCGGTCGTCTCCATCCACGCCGACGGCTCGGAAGCGGCCGGGGCGAACGGCTTCCACGTCGCGTATTCGTCGCCGCCGCTGAACGCGGCACAGGGAGCACCTTCGACCCGCTTGGCGCAAACACTGCGCGACACGATGCGCACGAGCGGCTTCAGCGCGGCGAACTACATCGGCTCGAACGGCCTGTCGGCCCGCACGGACCTGGCCGGCCTCAACCTCTCGACCCGCCCGGCCGCCCTCGTGGAGTGCGGCAACATGCGCAACGCCACGGAAGCGGCCCGGATGAGCAGCGCGGACGGACGCCGGCAGTTCGCCGACGCCATCGCGGCGGCGATCGAGGCCTACCTCGCCTCCTGACCCACCCGTGTCGTCCCTCCAGACACGTGAGCCGACCTTTTCCGCACACCTACCGCGTGCCGGAGCGGCGAACTCGCGTGCTTAGAAGGACGACACGCGTGATCCAGAGGACGACACGCGTACCTGGAGGGACGACACACGTACCTGGAGGGTCGGCTGGTGAGCCGGCCGTTCGGGTGCGCCGGGGTCAGTCGAGGGGGCGGGCGCCGAGGTGCTCGGAGAGGAGCTTGCGGGCCAGCTCGTCCGGGTCCTTGTCCGGCGGGGGTGGGGGCGGCGGGGGTGCCGGGCTGGCGTCCTCGTTGTAGAGGTCCTCGTCGTCCTCGTCGGAGGGTTCCGGGGGCAGCGGGATGTCCGGCTCGGTCGTGGTGACCTTGGGCCGCGGCGGGGGTGCCGGGGCCGCGGGGCGGGCCGGCGCCGGTTCGGCGGCGGGCGGCGCGGCCGTCGCGGACTGGCGGGTGAACGACCGCTCCGGCGCCGGGGCCGCCTGCTGCGGGCGGGCGGCGGGTGCGGCCGGGGCGGTGCCGTGGACGCAGCGGACCTGCCAGTCGCCGCCCAGGACGTCGGCAAGGGCGCCGGCGATCTTGCGGGCGTTGTCCTGGTCGGAGAGGCGGCGGGCCAGGGGTTCGGACTTGTGGGTCAGCGTCACGGCGTGGCCCTCGACGCTCGCCACCGTCGCCTGCGTCAGCATCGCTTCGAGGCTGCGGCCGCCGGTGAACTTGCGCAACGCGGTCATCAGCTGCGGCCAGATGCTCCGGATCCCGGCGGCATCCATTTCACCCGAGCCGGCCGCGGCTTCCGGGGCAGCGCTCGCAGGCGCGGGGGCACCGGGCTGGGCCTCGGCCGGAGCTTGGGCTGCCGCGGCCCCCGGGGCAACTCCCCCGCCACCGGGTTGGGCCCCGGCCGCCGAGGTGCCACCGCCCGCTGCTGCCGAAGCGGCAGCCGCAGCACCGCCATCACCCGGCTGGGCCGAAGCGGCGCCCGCAGACCCGGCACCGCCCGGCTGGGCCGAAGCACCACCCGCAGAGCCTGCACCGCCCGCTGGGGCCGGTGAAGCAGCCGCACCACCGCCCGGCGCGGATGAAACTCCCCCGCCGGCACCCGTGGGCTCGGCCACGCGGCCAGGCGGCTTGACCGGCTCCGGCACCGGAGCCGGGCCCGCCGCGGCCGCGCGCTGCGAAGGCCTCGAAAACTCGCGTTCCGGCGCCGCGCGCACCGGGGGCTCCACGCCGCCCTCGGCCGGGGCTCCGCCGCCGCCCGCCACCGTCGCGCGGCGCTCCAAGCGCTCGATGCGGGCCAGGAGCGCCTTTTCCGCGTCCGTCACCGACGGCAGCAACATTCGCGCGCACAGCAGCTCGAGCACCAGCCGGGGGCTGGTTGCGCCGCGCATCTCCAAGAGTCCATTGTGGACGATGTCGGCGTAGCGGGAGAGGGTGGCCAGGCCGATCCGCTCGGCCTGCGCGACCATCCGCGTCAGCTCCTCCTCCGGAGCGGACACCAGCCCGCCCGCGGACTCCGGCACCGCGCGCAGCAGCACCAGGTCGCGCAGCCGGTCGAGCAGGTCGGTCGCGAACCGGCGCGGGTCGTGGCCCGCCTCCGTCAGCTTCTCGACCGTGCCGAACACCGTTGCCGCGTCCTCGGTCGAGAGCGCGTCCACCATGTCGTCGATCAGCGCGACGTCGGTGACGCCCAGCAGCGCGACCGCCCGCGAGTACGAAACGCCTTCCGGCCCCGCACCGGCGAGCAGCTGGTCGAGCACCGACTGCGTGTCGCGCGCCGACCCGCCGCCCGCGCGGATGACCAGCGGGTACACCGCCGGCTCGACCTCGACGCCCTCGGCCGCGATGTTGCGCTCCAGCAGGCTGCGCATCGAGCTCGGCGGGATCAGCCGGAACGGGTAGTGGTGCGTGCGCGAGCGGATGGTGGTGAGCACCTTGTCCGGCTCGGTCGTCGCGAAGATGAAGATGACGTGCTCGGGCGGCTCTTCCACGATCTTCAGCAGGGCGTTGAAGCCCTGCGTGGTGACCATGTGCGCCTCGTCGATGATGAACACGCGGTAGCGCGACTCCGCCGGCGCGTAGAACGCCTTGTCACGCAGCTCGCGGGCGTCGTCGACACCACCGTGGCTGGCCGCGTCCAGCTCCGTGACGTCGACGCTGCCCGGCCCCTCGGGCGCCAGCGCGCGACACGAATTGCACTCGCCGCACGGGTCCGGCGTCGGACCCTTGGCGCAGTTCAGCGAGCGCGCCATGATGCGTGCGCTGGACGTCTTGCCGCAGCCGCGCGGGCCCGAGAAGAGGTAGGCGTGGTTGATCCGCCCGGCGGACAGCGCCGTGCGGAGGGGTTCGGTCACATGCTCCTGACCGACGACCTCGGCGAAGGTCGCCGGACGGTACTTGCGGTACAGCGCTAGAGCCACGCCGCGAGACTACCGCCAGGGTCCGACAACCTTCGCCGTGCGGTCAGGAGACCAGCGCCGCCGCTTCGGCGACCAGACCGTTCACCTTGGTGACGTGCGCTGCGGTGAACGCGTCACGCGCCCGCGCCCTGGGCAGCTCGACATCGAGGTAGTGCTGGTCGCCCGAGTCCGGCCCGTCGAGCACGCCCTGCGCGACCGCCCGCACCTCCGGGCCCTCCCCGAGGGTCCGGGTGACGTAGATGTTCAGGTCGATCAGGTGTGCGGTGTACCGGCCCTTGGCCAGGAACTCGCGGATGTCGGCCACGGTCCCGTCCAGTGCGTTCTGCGCCCACGACTTCGTGGCCGGGCCGCCGGCCGCCATGATCTGGTTGACCTCGACGCGGTCGTCGGTGTCCCGGCCCGGGTAGTCACCGGTGCGCAGCAGCGCGGCGACCCCGGCGTACGGGCCGGCGAGCGCGTCACGAGCCGCCTGGCGCAGGCCCGGGCGGGCGTTCGGGTCGGCCGCGATCGCCGAGACGGCGGCCCGGTCGTCGGACTCCTGCGCGACGGCGAGGCCGCTGCGCACGAACGTGACGACGTCGTCGTCCGAGCCGCTCAGCGCGGCACGGGCGGCGTTCTTGACCGCGGCGCCGCCGTTGCGCAGCAGGTAGACGGACGCCTTGCGCCCGTTCGGCACGGTCAGCGCCGGGTCGGCCGCGTCGGCGAGCAGCTTGTCGTTGTCCGTCTTGGCCTTCGCGGCACGAGCCGCGGCCTCGTCGGCCCGCTGCTGCGCGTCGTGCTCGGCCGCCGCGGCGTCCCGGCCGGCCTGCTGGTTCTGGCCCTGCTGGACGACGAGCCGGTCGGTGTCCGCCTTCCGCGCGTCCGCGGCGAGCTGCGCGGCCTTGTCGGCGGCGAGCTTCACGTCCTGGGGCCGGTTTCCGGCCGCGGCCGCCTTGGCCGCGTCGACCTGCTCCTGGACGGCGGTGACTTCGGCGTCGTAGTCCGCGGCGACCTGCCGCCACAGCGACAGGAAGTACCGGATGTCCTCGGGCGTGCCGTCGAGCGCGGTCTGCGCGGCGGCCTTGACCTCCGGGCCACCGGCGGCCATGGCCTGGGTGGCCGTGACCCGGTCGTCGACGTCCTTCGCCCGCTGCAGGCCGGTCTCCAGGAACGCCCGCACGTCCTCGGGGGTGCCGTTGTCGAGCACCTCGGCGCCCCGTTCGTTGACGGTCGGGCCGCCGACGTCCATGGCCTGGCTGACGGCGATCCGGTCGTCCGCGCTCCGGGCCAGCGGCAGGCCGTTCGCCAGGTATTCGCGGATGTCGTCCTGGGTGCCGCTGAGCGCCCGCTGGGCGGTGCGCTTGGTGATCGGGCCGCCGTTGCTCAGTGCCTGGGTGACGAGGACCCGCTCGTCGTCGTTCTGCGCCTGCCGGCGGCCGGTGGCCAGGAAGGCCGCCAGGTCGGCGGGCGAGCCGAGCAACGCCGCTTCGGCGGCCCTGGCCACGCCGGGACCGCCCGTCTCCAGCAGCGAAACGGCCTGCGCCCGGTCGGGCAGTTCGTTCGCGGAAGCGGGTGTCGCGAAGATCCCGGCCGCGAGCGCGGCGGCAACGATTACTGCGTTTGCACGCAAGTGAAACCCCCTCGATCGATGATCGTCCGTTCCCATATCGCGGCCGTGGTCGGAATGTTTCCGATAACCTCGGATTTCGTGAGCCGAACGCGGAAGACCGATCCGCAGCCCGGGCGGTACCCCGTGCGGTTCGGCACGGCGGAGCTGGTCCGCGACGCCGACCGCGGCAACGCCTGGCTGGTGTCGGTGGACGGCGTCGCGCAGTCGTACGTCGACCTCGACGACCCCGCGCACCTGGAATTCGACTACGTCCGGCGGTTCGGGGACGTGGTGGACCGGTTGCCGCCCGGTCCGCTGGACGCGCTCCACGTCGGCGGGGCGGCGTGCACGCTGCCGCGGTACGTCGCGGCGGTGCGGCCGGGCTCGCGGCAGCTGGTGTTCGACGCCGACGGCGAGCTGGTGGAGCTGGTCCGCGCGCAGCTGGGGCTGCGGGTGCCGGGCCTGCGCGTCCGGGTGACCGACGGCCGCGAAGGCCTCGCGACGCGCCGGGACGATTCGGCGGACCTCGTGGTGGTCGACGCCTTCGAACGAGCCACGCTGGCCGGCGGCCTGGCGACGCTGGAGGCGACGACGGCGATCGCGGGCATCCTGCGCGCCCCCGGGGTGTACCTGGCGAACATCACCGACGGCTCGGGTCTGCCGTTCGCCCGCCGGTTCCTGGCGACGCTGCTCGAGGTGTTCCCGGAGGTGCTGCTGCTGGCGGACCCGGGGGTGCTGCGCGGCCGCCGGTTCGGCAACCTGGTGCTGGCCGCCTCGGCGAGCGCGCTCCCGGCGGCGGAGATCGCCCGCCGGACGGCCTCGGCGGCGTTCCCGGCGCGCTGCCTGCACGGCGCGGAGCTGCGGAAACTGGCCGGGAAGGCGGCCCCGATCACGGATGCGGACGCCCCGCCGCCCCCGAACCCGCCGGACGACGTGCTGGGGCTGTTCTGAGACCCTGAGGCACCCAAAAAAAGGGGACCCCGCGCACCCGCCAGAGCCTGCTTATCCTTGCTGCCTTCCGGCCCTGGGGAGGTTCACAGGGTGGACGCCGCGCGGGGTCCGTGGATCAGTGTAGCGAAGGCCGCTCAGGCACCCGCGCCCGCCTGGGCCCTGGCCCGCTTGAAGGTGTTGTGCAGCACGGCCAGCAGCGCGTCCCGCACCGACAGCTTCTGCCGGGCGTCGAACGTGATCAGCGGGACGTCGTCGCTCACCGCCAAGGCCCACCGCACGTCCTCGAGGTTGTGCCCCAGCGAGCCGTCGAACATGTTCACCGCCACCACGAACGGCAGGCCCGCGTTCTCGAAGTAGTCGACCGCCGGGTAGCAGTCGTCCATGCGGCGGGTGTCGACGATGACCAGCGCGCCCAGCGCGCCGTGGACCAGGTCCTGCCACATGAAGCCGAAGCGGTCCTGGCCCGGCGTGCCGAACAGGTACAGCTTCACCTCTTCGTCGATCGTGATGCAGCCGAAGTCCAGCGCCACCGTCGTCGTGGTCTTGGCCGGGACGTGGCCCGTGCTGTCCACGGCCGCCGCCACGGACGTGATCGCCGCCTCGGTCGTCAGCGGCTTGATCTCCGAGATGGACGACACCGCCGTCGTCTTGCCGACGCCGAAGCCGCCCGCGATGACGATCTTGACCGGGGCCGGGGGCCGGGCGCCCGGTTCAGTGAATGGCTTCGAGTCCACGAATGACCCTTTCGATCATGCCGAGGTCGTGCTTGTTGTGGGTGCCCGGCCGCCGCACGACGACGTAACCCAGTTCGGCGAGGTCGGCCACCAGCACCCTGGCCACGCCGATGTGCAGGCCGAGCATGGCGGCCACCTCGGCGACCGACATCGTGCTCCGGCAGAGGGAAACGATTTCCTGGCGTTCGAACGTGAGCTTCGGGTGCGACGCCGCGCCGAGGCGGGACGTCATGACCTGCGCCTCGATCTCGAGGCTCTGGTCGACCGGCTGGGCCCGCCCCGAGGTCATCAGGTACGGCCGCAGCAGCGAGATGTCCGGCTCTTCGGACATCACGACCCCACGGTGTTCTTGAGCTCCTCGATCAACCCGGGTGTCAGGACCTCGGTGGCGCGGTTGGCGAACATCGCCATTTCGTAGGCGATGGTCCCGAGGCTGGCCTGCTTGTTGGCCAGCACGCCGAGCGAGCACCCGATGCTGATCGTGCAGACGAGCAGGTAGCCGTGCTCGAGCTCGATGATCACCTTGTCCGGCGAGCCGAGCGGGTGGCTTTCGGAGACGCCGTGGGCGAGGCCGAGCATGGCCGAGGAGATCGCGGCGAGGCGGTCGGCGTTGGAGCGCTCGAGCTCCGTCGACATCGCGATCAGCAGGCCGTCGGCCGAGACCGCGATGGCGGCTATCGCGCCCGCGGTGTGCTGCGCGAAGCGGCTCACCAGCCAGTTGAAGTTCTGGGCTTCGACACTGACGCCAGGTGCGGGGATGCTCATTTCCTGCTCTCTTCTCCTCGTTCCATCACACGACCGGCGACCACGCCTTGGGGCGGGCTGTCTGCCGTAACGTCCTCCGCCTTGGCGAGGCCGGCGGAGAACGCGTCGAACGCCGCTCGTTCGGCGGCCGGGTCCCGCTTGGTGCGGTTGACGACGGCGCGGGCGAGCGGCCGCCCCGCCGGCTGCTGACGCAGGCCGGGGGCGAGCTGGGCACCGGGGACGCGGCGGACCAGGCCGTCGCGTGCCTGCGCGGCGGCCGTGAACGGGGCCGTGGGCACCGGTGATGCGCGGACCGGGAGGGGTGACGCGGGTTCGGTCACGCCGGTGGGCGACGCGGGCGGCAGGTCGGCCGTCAGCGCGCTGACCTCGGCGGCCTTCGGGAAGGAAGCGGTGGACGGCGGGCCGGCTTCGGCGGCCTTCGCGAAGGCGCTCGCGAAGCCGTCCATCGCGGCCTTGGTCGCTTCCGGGTCGTGCCGTGGCTTGGTCTCGGCCGCCGGTGCGGACGTCCCCGGGCTGGGCAGCTGGGCGCCGCGGACCCGGCGGCGCAGACCACCACGGGACTCCGAAGACGCCGAAGCGGCAACGGACTCCGAAGAAGACAGAGCGGACGCGGCGACCACCTCCGGCTCGGGCGCTTCGGCGGGCTTGGCGTCGGGTTCGGCGTCCGGCCACACCGGTTCCAGTTCGCGGAACCAGCGGAAGCCGTTGCCGGGGCCGAGCAGCGCCGGGATCGCCGGCGCCGGCAGTCCGGCGGGCCGGTCGCGTTCGGGCGCCGGCGGCCGGAAGTCGTCCAAAGCGGACAGATCGGCCGGGGTGGCCGAGGTGGCCGGTGCGGCGTGCCGGGGCGGCGACGCGATCGGCGGCGCGGCCTGCGCCGGGATCGCGGGCGCCTGCTCGGTCTTCGGCCGCAGCGCGGTGCGGTGGCTGAACAGCGACGCCGGGATGGTCAGCCGCGCGGTCACGCCGCCGGTGGTCGGCGTCGCGAGCAGTTCGACGCCCAGCTCGTGGCGCCGCGCCAGGCGGCCGACCACGAACAGGCCGAGCACGCTGGTCGGCGCGAGCTCCAGGCGTTCGCGCTCGACGAGCCGCTGGTTCTCCTCGGCCAGCTTCTCCGCGGTCATGCCGATGCCGTGGTCGACGATGCTCACCAGCAGCGCGCCGTCGGCCAGCTGCATGGTGTCCACCTCGACCATCGAGCCCGGCGGCGAGAACGACGTCGCGTTCTCGAGCAGCTCGGCGAAGACGAGCACCAGGTCGGCACCGAGGGCCGACGACAGCAGGACTTCGGCGACGACACCGAGCTTGACGCGCTGGTAGTCCTCGATCTCGGCGAGCGCCGAGCGCAGCGCCGTGGACAGCTCGATCGGGCCGGCGATCCGGGTTTCGTCCCGGGTGCCGGACACCACGAGCAGGTTGTCGGCGTTCCGGCGCAGGCGGGTGGAGAGGTGGTCGAGCCGGTAGAGGCTGGCCAGCAGCCGCGTGTCCTGCTCGTTGCGCTCGACCTCGTCGATCAGGGCGAGCTGGCGGCCGACGAGGTTCTGCGTGCGCTTCGCGACGTTCGCGAACATCAGGCTCGTGTTGCGCCGGGTGAGCGCCTGGCGTTCGACCAGCTCGGCCGCGGTGGTCTGGACCCGGTTGAACGCGGCGGCCAGCTTGCCCAGCTCGTCTTCGGAGACGACGTCGATGGTGGCCAGGCGCGGGACCTGCTCCTCGGCCTCTTCGGTGTCGGTCACGCGGACGAGCTCGGTACCGGCGAGGTCGGCGACCGACGTCGCGGCGGTGGTCAGCTGGCGCAGCGGGCCGGCGATCGAGCGGGACACCGCGACGGCGAGGAAGGCGACCAGCAGGAACAGCGCGCCCGCGCCGAGGCCGACCGTCCAGGCCAGCTGTGTCGCGTTGTCGGCGCGTTCGGTCGCGGAGTCGGTGATCTCGCTGATCGCCTTCTCCTGCACGAGCTTGCGCTGGCCCGCGTGGGAGTCCGCCGCGGTGAGCACGTCGGCGACGTACTTCGTGGTGGCCGCCGCGTCACGGGGCTTCTCGACCTCGGCGGCGAGCTCGTCGACACGACGGCCGGCGTCGCTCTGCTCGACCCGGACCACGAGGGCGGAGCGGTTGGCATCGTCACCGTCGTCGCCCTGCTTGACGAACCGGTCGACGAAGATCGGGGCCTGCTGGGTCGCGTCGTCCAGGATGGGCCGTCCGGCCGCCGGCGACAGCGCGGTCACGATGAGGGCCATCGCGCGCAGCGAGTTCTCCTCGTTCGCCCGCAGCAGCGCGTCCAGCGCGGTCAGCTCTCGTGCGCCTTCGGCGTCACTGGTGAGCTGCGGGACCAGGCGCAGGGAGTCGATCACCGCGTCGATCACGGCGTTGTAGGTACGGGCGACGCTGTCGAGCGCGACACCGCGGCGGGCGGCGTTCTGCCGGAGCTCGGCGAGCGAGCCGATCCGGGTCAGCGCCGCGGAAAGCTCGTCGGGAGCGTCGTCGCCGAGGGATCCGCGGACCTCGGCGACCGTCTGGTCGACCACCTTCTGCTGCTGGACCATCTGGTCGGGGCTCGCCGACGGCGTCGCCACGAACGCGCCCGTCAGCAGCCGCTCGCGCTGCAGCTGCCACATCAGCCCGCCGAGCTGCTGGGCGTGCCGCGCCACGGCGGCCGACTGCGCCGCCGCACCGGCGCTGCCGGCCTGCGTCAGCACGAACGGCACCGACACCAGCACCACCGCGACCAGCGGGGGCAGGAGCAGCAGGTTCAGCTTGCCGCGAATCCCGAGCCGGGCGAGAAACCCGCCGCCGCCGGCCCGTTTCGCGGTCGGCCTGCCGTGTCTCATCCCGCGACCTTCCCGTCTTCCGTTCTCACTCGACCGCGGCCACCCGGCTCACGTGGCCCCGGTGCTGCTCCCGGACCAGGTCCTCGATCCGGGCGCGCAGCGCGAGGAACCGCGGTTCGCGCTTCACCGCCAGGTCGCGTTCGGCGGGCAGCGCCACCTCGACGTCGGCGGCGATCCGGCCCGGGTCGGAGGCGAGCACCACCACCCGGCCGCCGAGGAAAACCGCTTCCTCGACGTCGTGGGTGACCATCAGCACCGTCGTGCCGGTGTCGGCCCACACCTGGCGGATGAGCACCTGCATGTCCTCTTTGGTCTGGACGTCCAAGGCGCCGAAGGGTTCGTCGAGCAGCAGGACTTCCGGCTCGCAAGCCAGGGCGCGGGCGATCGCGACCCGCTGCTTCTGGCCGCCGGAAAGCTGTTTCGGCAGCGACTTGCGCACGGCGTCGAGACCGGTTTCGGCGAGGTACCAGTTCACCCGCTCGGCCCGCTCGGCCGGGTCGAGCGAAAGGAGCTCGAGTCCGAACGCGACGTTCTTCTCGACACTGCGCCACGGGTAGAGCGCGCCGGCCTGGAAGACGAGCCCGCGGTCAGGCCCCGGCCCGGTCACCGGCACGCCGTCGAGCGCGATCTCGCCCTCGGTCGGCCTGCTGAGCCCGGCGACCAGCGAAAGCAGCGTCGACTTGCCGGAGCCGCTCGCGCCGACGACGCAGACGAACTCGCCGCGCAGCACTTCGAGGTCGACGCCGTCGAGGGCGCGGGTGACCTTGCCGCGGACGGTGTAGTCCTTGGCGACGTTCCGCAGTTCCAGCGTCATGCCGCCCACTTCCCGACCCGCGTGCGCAGCAGGCGCAGCAGGACGTCGATGGCGAGCCCGGCGATCCCGATGACCACGAGCACCGCGAAGATCTTGTCGGTCTGCAGGAACCGCTGCGCCCGGACGATCCGGTACCCCAGCCCGGCCGAGGAGTTGATCAGCTCGGCGACGACCACGAAGTTCCACGCCGCGGCGGCGTTGACCCGGATCGCGTCGATCATGCCCGGCAGCGAGTGCGGCACGACGATCTTGCGCAGCACCTCGCCGCGGCGCGCGCCGAGGGTGTAGGAGACGTCGATGAGCGAGTTCGGCACGCCGCGGACGACGTCGGCGGTCATCAGGGTGTTGAAGAAGACCGTGCCGATGAAGAGGATGGCGATCTTCGACGGCTCGCCGAGGCCGAGCCAGATGATCAGCAGCGGGATGAACGCGCTCGCCGGCAGGTAGCGCAGCAGCCCGATCAGCGGCTCGAAGAACGCCTGCCCGGCGGTGAAGGTGCCCATCAGGATGCCGAGCGGCACGGAGACTCCCGCGGCGAGGCCGAAGCCCTCGAGCACCCGCAGGGTGGTGGTCCAGAGGTCGTCGAAGAGTTCACCGGTGCTCGCCATGTCGGCCCCGGCCTTCAGGACCGCGACCGGGGACGGCAGGAACGTCGAGTCGACGGACCCGCTGACGCTCAGCGCGATCCACGCGAGCAGCGGGATCGCGAACGACAGCGCCGCCAGCGTCCAGCGGGCCGCCGCGGAAATGGGCCTGCGCAAGGAGAACAGCGGTGAAGCGGTCGGCTTCAGCCCGGCCCGGCGGGGCAGCGGCGACCAGTCCGGTCGTCCGCCGGCCGCCCGGCCCGCCTCCTGCTGTTCGGCGAGCCGCTGCTCGGCTTCCTGCGCCTCGGCGGCCCGCGCCTCGGCCGTGCTCGCCGGGGTGGTGCGCTGGGTGGGACCGGTCACTGGGGCGCGGCCTTCACGAACTGGTCTTCGAACAGCCCGTCGAGGGAGGGCCGCTGCTGGGCGAGCCCGGTGCTGACGATGAAGTCGATGATCTTGTTCGCCTGGAAGTCGAGGTGCTGCGCGGTGACGCCCGGGGTGAACGCGTCGATGTTCTGCTGGCGCGTGAAGATCGTGGTGCCGGCGTCGTAGGTCTTGTAGTCCGCTTCGGACACGCCACCGCGCTTGGCCATGATCTTGACGGCCGCGTCCTTGTTGTTCTTGATCCAGGTCAGCGTCTCGAACCAGGTGTTGACCAGCGCCTGCACGTCCTTCGGGTGGTCCTTGACCAGCTTCTGCGACGTGACGAGGTGGTCCGGGATGGCGCCGGGGAACTCCGCCGACGAGGAGATCGCGCGGCTGCCCGGGCGCTCCAGCGCCGTCGAGGTGAACGGCGCGAACGCGGCGACCGCGTCGACCTGGCCGCTCTTGAACGCCGCGGCCGCGGCGTCGGTCGGGAGGTTGACGAGCTGGATGTCCTTTTCGGTCAGGTTCGCCGTCTGCAGCGCCAGCAGCAGCAGGTAGTGGTCGACCAGGCCCTGCTCGACGGCGACCTTCTTGCCCTTGAGGTCGGCGATGCTGGTGATCCCGTCCCGCGCGATGATCTTGTCGTTGCCGGTGGAGTTGTCGTTCACCAGCACGATCGACAGCTTGGCGCCGCCGGAGACCGACGACAGCGTGTCGTTGAGGGTCTGGCTGTTGGCGTCGATGGCCCCGCTGGAGAGGGCGTTGATGCTGTCGGTGTAGTTGTCGAAGTACTTGAGGTCGACGTTGACGCCGTTCTTGGTGAACAGGCCCTGTTCCTGCGCCACCTGCCACGGGAACCAGCCCGGCCAGGCGCTGAACCCGATGGTGATCTTGCTGCCGCTGCCGGAGGCGGAGCTGTCGCTGCACCCCGAGAGCGCGGTGACCCCGGCCAGGGTCAGCAGGGTCAGGAGCACCGTCAGCAGACGGGGGCGAGGACGGGAAATCACAACGAACTCCAGGTTGCGGGGGAAGTGGAGTGGTGCGGTGCCAAAAGGGGGAATCGGGGCGCTCAGGGGGCTACGGCTGGTGACGACGGGGAGGTCGATCGGTTCGAGCTGCGCTGCCGCGCACGGTCATCGCTGCTCACTTCCGCCGCACCTGATCGGGTCATCGCGAGAGAACGCGGACAGGAGGCGCCTACCACCAGTGAAATCCCAGCACTCAACGCACCGGATCAGCCACCCCTGTCCCTCTCCCGGCGGAGAGCCTAGCGACTAGCACAAGATCCCCACAACGTCCGGCCTTTGCATCCAAAAGAGTGACCACCACCCGGGTCAACCAGCGCAATGAGGGTTGTCCAAGATCACTTTGAAACGGGTTTCTGTCGGCCGACCGGCCAAAATTCCGCCGTGCGTGTGCACCGCGCATGTGCAAGCGCACGCCCTGAAGCCCCTGGTCGTTACCGCGAAAGCGGGGAGTGTCGAGATGATCACGCAGGGCGAGCCGATGGATCCGAACGGGCGTTCGGAATGACCCGGCCACGCTCCGGAAATTCGAACACCTGTCCGCCTTCGCCGATACCGCACCAGTCTGGATTACGCCGAACGATTCTCCGACTGTTAACACGCTTGAAACAATTCAACCGCCGTCGCGGAATTTCTATCAAACGACAGATTCAGCTAGGTCGTAAACGGTCGCGCTCCCGACCGTGCGTGCGGCGAAGTTCTGCTCGACCCAGGCCTGGATCTCCCCGGCGGTCCCGCGGCCGCCGCCGAAGCCGCCGCGGCCACCGGCGACGTAGTAGCGGATGTCGCCGTCGGCGACGTACTGCCGGAACTGCTCCAACGTCGGCGCCGGGTCGCTGCCGCTGAAGCCGCCGATCGCGAGCACCGGCCGTCCGCTCGCCAAGGCCAGGCCGGCCGACTGCATCGCACCGCTCTGCGCCGCCGCCCACTTCGTCGTCGTGCCCTTCAGCAGGTCGATCAGCGCGCTGTCGGTCTCCCGCGCCCCGAAGCCGCGCGAGCCGCCGCCGAAGCCGCGTCCACTCGCGACGGCCGGGCCGGACGACGGCGTCCCGCCGGAGTGCGCGGCCGCGGCCGTGGCCAGCGTGAAGGACGCCGTCCCGAGCAGCGCGCCGCACAGGCCGAGCACGGCCACGACCGGGCCGAGCCGCCGGAACCGGTCGGCACCGAACAGCAGCCCCGCGACGGCGGCGGCGCCGGAGACCAGGAGCGCGTAGCGCACCCACGGCTGCCACTCCGGCGTCCGGGCCAGGAGGACGAAGGCCCAGACCGCCGTCACCGCGAGCATGACGGCGAGCACCGCGCGCGCCGCGAAGTTCGCCCGGCCGCGCCAGAGCTCGCGCGCGGAGATCGCCAGCGTCGCCGCGGCCCCCGGGGCCAGTGCGACCGTGTAGTACGGGTGGATGATGCCGCTCATGTAGCTGAACACCAGCGCGGAGACCACCAGCCAGCCGCCCCACAGCAGCAGCGCCGCCCGTGTGCGGTCGGTGCGGGGCGCGCGGCGCGTGAACCACAGGCCGGCGGCCAGCCCGATGACCGCGGCCGGCAGCAGCCACGACGCTTCGCCGCCGAACTCGCCGGAGAACAACCGCGTCAAGCCGGCCTGGCCCCCGAAGCCACCGAAGCCGCCGCCCCGGCCGCCGGCGGGCAGCTCAACCCCGGCCGGCGGGGTGAACGCCCGGCCCCCGCCACCGCGCCCTTCGCCGAAGATCCGGCCGAGACCGTTGTAGCCGAAGGCCAGTTCGAGCACGGTGTTGTCGGTCGAGCCGCTGATGTAGGGCCGGGCCGAGGCCGGCCAGACGGCGACGGCCACGATCCACCACCCGGCGGAGACGACCACGGCTCCGGCCGCCGCACCCAGCTGGCCGGCCCGGCGCCCGAGCGACGTCGGCGCCGCGACGGCGTAGGCGAGCACGAACGCGGGCAGCACGAGGAAGGCCTGCAGCATCTTGTCGAGGAACCCGAACCCGATCGCGACGCCGGCGAGCACCAGCCACTTCGTGCTCGCGTGCTCCAGTGCCCGCACCACGCAGTAGCCGCCGGCGACGAGGAGGAGAACTAGGAAGGCGTCGGGGTTGTCGTAGCGGAACATCAGCGCGGCGACCGGTGTCAGCGCGAGCCCGGTCCCGGCCAGCAGCCCGGCGCCGGGTCCCGAAAGCCGCCGCACGGCGAGGTAGAGCAGGCCGACCGACGCGACCCCGGCGAGCGCGTTCGGCACGAGCAGGCTCCAGCTGGAGAAGCCGAAGAGCCGGCCGGACAACCCCATGATCCACAACGAAAACGGCGGTTTGTCGACGGTGACGACGTTGCCCGGATCGAGCGAACCGAAGAACAGCGCCTTCCAGCTCCACGTCCCGGCCTGCACGGCCATCGCGTAGAAGTCGTTGGCCCAGCCGGTTTTCGCCAGGTCCCACAGGTAGAGCAGGCCGGTCCCGAGCAGCAGGGCGGCGACGGAAGGCTTGACCCACCGGGGATCCCGGACGCGGGCGGGCGGCTGGGGCTGGGCGTGCTCGGGCGCCGTCAGCGTGGTCGTCATGAGGGTCACCGTGTCGGTGGCGCATGTGGTGAACTTGTGGCGAAGCTGTGCGCCGGCTGTGCATCGCCCCCGGACGGGTGATCACCGCGGCGGCGGCGCCTCCGGGAACGTGATTTCGAACTCCGTCCGCCCCGGCCGGCTCTGCACCCCGACCCGGCCGCCGTGCGCAGCGGCCACCGCGGCCACGATCGCCAGCCCCAGTCCGGTGCTCCCCGCCGCGCGGGAGCGGGAATTGTCGCCGCGGGCGAAGCGCTCGAAGATGTCCGGGAGGATCTCCGGCGGGATCCCCGGGCCGTCGTCGGCCACCCGGAGCCGGACGATTCCGTCCGAAGTGGACAACGCGGTCGTCACCGTGGTGCCCGGCGGGGTGTGCGTGCGCGCGTTGGCCAGCACGTTGATCACCACCTGGTGCAGCTGGCCCGCGTCGCCGAGGACGCCGATCGGCTCACCGGGCACGTCCATCAGCCACTTGTGGTCCGGGCCCGCCACGTGCGCGTCCGCGACCGCGTCGGCCACCAGCCGGCACAGGTCCACCCACTCGTGCACCACCGGGCGGCCCGAATCCAGCCGGGCGAGCAGCAGCAGGTCCTCCACCAGCGTCGTCATCCGGCGCGATTCGGACTCGACGCGGCTCATCGCGAACGCGACGTCGGGTGGCACCTGCTCACCCCCGCGGCGGGTCAGCTCCGCGTAGCCGCGGATCGCCGCCAGCGGGGTGCGCAGCTCGTGGCTGGCGTCCGCGACGAACTGGCGGACGCGGTTCTCGCTCGCGTGCCGCGCGGTCAGCGCGTTCGCGACGTGCTGCAGCATCCGGTTCAGCGCCGAGCCGACCTTGCCGACCTCGGTGTTCGGGTCGGTGTCGGCCTCCGGGACGCGCTCGGACAGCGCGACCTCGCCGCGGTCCAGCGGCAGCTCCGAGACGCGCGTCGCGGTCGCGGCCAGCCGGTCGAGCGGCTGCATCGTGCGGCGGATCGTCGCCGCGCCGAGCGCGCCCGCCACCACGATCCCGGCGAGCGCGACGCCGCCGAGGATGAACCCGAGCTGCCAGAGCGTCTCGTTGACGTCCCGCAGCGGCAGGCCGATGACCGTCTTCTCCCCGCGGGGCGACGTGGTCGAGACGACGCGGTACTCGCCGAGGGTGCCGCCGAGGTCGATGCTGCGGGCGCGGCCGTCGGCCGTGAGCCCGAGCAGCGCCTGCACCTGCTCCGCGGTGATCGGCTTGAGCGGCGGCTTCTTGCCCTGCCCGGAGCCTCCGGCAAAGTCCAGGACGCTGGCCCGGATCACCGGGCCGGTCACCGTGACCGCGAGCGTGCCGTCGCCCTGGCCGAGCACCCGCAACGGGTCGGGCGGCGGCGTGTCGCCGTACACCCACGGCGGGCGCTCGCCGGTGTGCTTGCCGCGTTCGCTCGCCGCGGCCAAGCGCTTGTCCTGCTGGCCGATGAGGAACTCGCTGAGCGCGAACTCCGTCACCACGCCGACGACCACGCACACCAGGGCGAGCAGCGCGGCGAGCTGGACGATCAGCCGTCGCCGCAGCGACCACGGCCGGCGGGCGCGCTTGGGTTCAGCCTGCGGGCTTGAGGACATACCCGGCGCCCCGCATGGTGTGGATCATCGGCTCGCGGTCGGCGTCGATCTTCTTGCGCAGGTAGGAGATGTAGAGCTCGACGATGTTGGCCTGGCCGCCGAAGTCGTAGCTCCAGACGCGGTCCAGGATCTGGGCCTTCGACAGCACCCGCTTCGGGTTGCGCATGAGGTAGCGCAGCAGCTCGAACTCCGTCGCGGTGAGCGGCACGAGGTCGCCGCCGCGGTGCACCTCGCGGCTGTCCTCGTCGAGGGTGAGGTCGCCGACGACCAGCGTCGACCCGCTCGCGCCGGTGACCCCGCCCGCCCGGCGCAGCAGCGCGCGCAGGCGCAGCGCCACCTCTTCGAGGCTGAACGGCTTGGTGACGTAGTCGTCGCCGCCGGCGGTGAGCCCGGCGATGCGGTCCTCGACCGCGTCCTTCGCCGTCAGGAACAGCACGGGCAGGTGCGGCGCCTCGGAGCGCATCCGGCGGAGGACCTCGAGACCGCTGAAGTCGGGGAGCATGACGTCGAGGACGACGGCGTCGGGGCGGAAGTCGCGCGCGACCCGGACGGCCTCGGTGCCGTCGCCCGCGCTGCGCACCTCCCAGCCCTCCATCCGCAGGGCCATCGACACGAGCTCGGCCAGCGTCGCCTCGTCGTCGACGACGAGGACCCGCACCGGGCTCCCGTCGGCGCGGCGCAGGTCGGCCTTGCCAGGGCCCGGTGACGTGGCGTTCATAGCGGTCATAGTGCCACCTTCCCGGCCCGGCGTCGGTGTTCGCTGTGCGGCCGCTGTGCGTTTCCTGTGAAGGTTCCCGCGATCGAGGCGGCTTTCGAGGCACAGCGCCCGCTGACGTTCCGCACAGCGCAAACACAGCCGCGGCGGCGAACCTGAAGGGGACCAGTGTGGGCACCACCGGAGGACACGATGACGACCGAGCCGATGCCGAACATCCAGCCCGAGGGCGCCAACTGGGGCGACCCGGCCCCGGCCGCGCCGAAGAAGGGCTGGTCCGGCAAGAAGACGGCGATCGCGGCGGGCATCGCCGTGGTGATCGCGGCGGGCGGCGGCGCGGCGATCTGGGCGGGCACGAGCAACGCCGACAATTCCGCGCAGGGCCCCGGCGGCTTCGGCGGCCCGGGCGGTGGCCCCGGCGGCGGCCAGTTCCGCGGCCAGGGCCCCGGCGGTGGCTTCGGCGGCGGGATGGCGGCGCTGCGCGAGGCCCTCCACGGCGACTTCGTGGTGGCCGACAGCAGCGGCGGCTACACGACCGAGCGCCTGCAGACGGGCGACGTGACGGAGCTGAGCGCGACGTCGGTGACGCTGACCAGCAAGGACGGCTACAAGCAGACCTACGCGCTCGACTCCTCGACCCAGAAGACGGGCGACGTGAAGACGGGCGACACGAACGTGACGGTGGTGGCCAAGGTCGACGGCCAGACGGCCACGGCGACCTCCCTCGGCAAGGGCTTCGAGCCGGGCCAGCGCCAGCCGGGCCAGCGCCGAGGCGGCTACTCGGCCCGCCCGACGAGCTGACCCCAGCGCCCCTCAGTCAGGGAACGTCCCGGGTGCCGCGCCCCCTCACGCGGCACCCGGGGCGTTCCCGTTCGCCGGATCAGGCCTCCGGCACGAGCTTGTGGCGGTAGGCGTAGACGACGGCGTGCACCCGGTCGGGCAGCCCGAGCTTGCCGAGCACGCGCGACACGTGCGTCTTGACCGTCTCCTCGCCGACGTGCAGCTTCCGCGCGATTTCGGCGTTGCTGCAGGCGCCGGCGAGCAGCAGCAGCACCTCGCGTTCGCGGGAGGTCAGCCGGCCCAGCTCCGGGGGTTCGGCGGCCGCCGGTTCGAGGACCGCCGCGAACTTCGCCACCAGCCGCCGCGTCACCGAAGGGTCGATCAGCGCGTCCCCGCGCGCCGCCACCCGCATCGCCGCGACCAGCTCCTCCGGTGCCAGGCTCTTCAGCAGGAACCCGCTCGCGCCCGCCCGCAGCGCGCGGTAGACGTACTCGTCGGCGTCGTAGGTGGTCAGCACGAGGACGCGGGTGTCGTTGCCCGGCGCGGCCAGGATCGCCTCGGTGGCGGCGAGGCCGTCGAGGCGGGGCATCCGGACGTCGAGGACCGCGACGTCCGGGCGCAGACGGGCGGTCTCGGCGACGGCTTCGCGGCCGTCGGACGCCTCGCCGACGCAGGTGAAGTCGGGCTGGGTGTCGAGCAGCGCGCGCATCCCGGACCGGAACATCGCGTGGTCGTCGGCCAGCAGGACGCGGATCATGTGCTCTCCACCGGGAAGGTCGTGCGCAGCTGCCAGAGCCCGCCGGTCTCGCCGTAGGAGACCCGGCCCCCGAACAGGGTGACGCGCTGGCGGATGCCGGCCAGGCCGCGGTGCGCGTGCTCGTTTTCTTCGCGGCGACCGGCGCGCAGGCCGTTCGTCACCGACAGCACGATTTCGGTGCGGCCGTGGTTCAGCTCGACTTCGACCGGGCCCTCGCCGTGGCGCAGGGCGTTGGTCAGGGCCTCCTGGGCGATCCGGTAGAGCGCGATGTCCAGTGAGCCCGGCAGTTCGCGGGGCTCGCCGCCCAGCGTCAGCCGGGTCGGCAGGCCGGCCGCGCGGACGGTCTCGACCAGCTCGTCGAGGTTGTCCAGACCGGGTTGTTCGGCGTGGGTTTCGGCGTGCAGGAGGTCGAGCAGCCGGCGCAGGTCGGCCATCGCCGAGCGGCTGGCCGACTCGACGGCGCCGAGCGACCTGCGCGCCGGCCCGGCACCCTCGGGGAGGCCGAGCCGGGCGGCGCCGGCGTGCACGCCGATGGCGCTGACGTGGTGGGAGATGACGTCGTGCAGGTCGCGCGCGATGGTGGTGCGCTCCTCGAGGACGGCCCGCTTGACGGCTTCTTCTTCGTGCTGGCGGCGTTCGTCGGCCGCCCGCTCGAGATCGGCGATGTAGGCGCGCCGGGCGGTCGTGTACCGGCCGACCAGCCACGGCAGGAGCGCGGAGACGCCGACGTTGATGCCGATCAGCCGCCAGTCGTTCGCGACCCGGCCGCCGCCTTCGAGACAGCCGGCGGTGACGCCGAGCAGCAGGGCACCGAGCGCGAGCACGGCGGGCCGCGTCCGCAGCCAGGCCCCGGCCCGGTAGCCGGCGATGAGGATCCCGGCGTTGTTGCCGGTGACGTACCCCTGGCAGGTGCAGAGGAGCAGCGGCGCGCCGGCGAAGAGAACGGCATGGGCGAGCGCGACCCACCCGGAGTACCGCGCGGCCCCGGCGAGCGCGGCGTTGACGGCGACGCCCGCGAACAGCACGACCCAGGCCCGCCACCCGGCTTCGGGAAAGGGACCGCGCAGGCCGAAGAGGGCGGCGTCGCAGACCACGCAGACGAGCGCGACCAGCAGCGACTGCCGTCTCAGCGACCCCCGGATGTCCTGCACAACGCCACTGTGCCCTAACCACGACCGCGGCGGCGACGTCCCTGCCTGCTTAGACTGGGCTCATGAAGCGGTGGATCACCCTGGCGGCGGGGGTCGTGCTCGTGCTCGTCGGCGCCGTCTGGGTGCTGCAGGGCATCGGCGTCATCACCGGCAGCTTCATGACCGGGCAGAAGCTGTGGTTCCTCATCGGGCTCGCCGCGTTCCTGGTCGGCGTGGTGCTGGTCGCGGCGAACCTCACCCGGCGCAAACCTACTTCGTGAAGATCTCGAAGATCGGGTAGCCCGGCGCGATCTCGCGCAGCTTCTCGTCCGAGGCCTTGGCGTCGACGCCGTCGAAGAACACGCCGACCTCGAACTTCCAGCGCTTGAGGTAGGCGCGCAGGATGCCCGGCTTCTCGTCGTCGGCCAGCTCGCGGAAGGTGAACGTCTCGACGCGGCGCCCGACGCGCAGCGTGCCCTGGCCCGCCGCCCGCAGGTTGCGCACCCACTGCGTCTCGCCGCGCGGGGCGACCAGGTAGCGGACGCCGTCGACGGTCAGCAGGTTCACCGGCACCGAGCGCGGCTCGCCGCTCTTGCGGCCGACGACGGTCAGCACCCGGCTGCCCCAGACGCTCACGCCCAGCTTGGTCAGCTTCGCGACCAGCTCGTTGAACGCGTTGGTCGACTTCTTCGGCTCGATGTAGCGGGCGGCGGTCATGGTGTCCTCCGAAAGTTTGGGAGAGCAGTGCTCTCGGTTAAGAGCAGTGAACACCAGAGCGCTGCACCCTGTCAAGAGCACTGCTCTCAGTTTTGTGCGCCGCTCTCGTCGTGGCACACTGATCCGCATGACCGCCACCCGAACCGCCCGCGAACGCGCCCGCGCCGAACTGACCCAGGAGATCAAGGACGAGGCCCGCCGCCAGCTCGCCGAGGTCGGCGCGCACGGCCTTTCCCTGCGCGCGGTGGCCCGGGAGCTGGGCATGGTGTCGTCCGCGATCTACCGGTACTTCCCGAGCCGCGACCGGCTGCTCACCGACCTGATCGTCGACGCCTACAACGCCATCGGCGAAGCGGCCGAGCGGGCGGACCCGGGCACCGGCGCCCCCCGCGACCGCTGGGTGGCGATCTGGCTGGGCACCCGCGACTGGGCCCGCGCGCACCCCCACGAGTACGCGCTGATCTACGGCTCGCCGATCCCCGGCTACGCGGCGCCGCAGGACACCGTCGTGCCGGCCGCCCGCGTCGCGCTCGCCCTCGTCGAGGTCCTCACGTCCGCCGAGCTGCGGGACGTCGAGGGCGAAGTCCCGCCCGAGCTGCGCACCCAGGCCGAGACGCTCACGCAGGTCCTCGGGATCGTCGCGAGCCCCGAAACCGTGGCCCGGCTGCTCATGGCTTGGACCCAGCTGTTCGGCACGATCAGCTTCGACCTGTTCGGCCAGTACGTCGGCAGCGTCGACCCGGCCGACGCGTTCTTCGCCCACTCGGCGAGGCGGATGGCGGAGTTCGCCGGGCTCTAGGCTGAGGCGGAGTCCAACGGCGGAAGGCGGGCACGACGTGACGGGGTGGGCCGGGAAGGTCGGCAGGATCCGGGTGATCGGCACCGGGGTGATGGGCCGCGGGATCGTCCAGCTGGCCGCGACCGCGGGGGTGACCGTCGAGCTGGCCGACGTCCGGCGCGAAGCCGTCACCGAGGCGATCGAGTACGTCGGCGGGATGGTCGACAAGCTCGCCGCCAAGGGCAAGCTCACCGGCGAACCGCAGGCGGTGAAGGACAGGCTGGTCGCCGTGGCCGCCCCGGACGCGCCCGCCGACGGCGTCGACCTCGTGGTCGAAGCCGTCCGGGAGGACCTCGCGACGAAACGCGCCCTGTTCGCGGGGCTCGAGCGCGTCTGTCCACAGGAGACGATCTTCGCGACGAACACGAGCTCGCTGTCGGTCACCGAGATCGCCGCCGAGCTGGCCGACCCCGGGCGGCTCGTCGGCCTGCACTTCTTCAACCCGGTGCCGCTGATGCGGCTGGTCGAGGTGGTCCCGGGCGCGCGCACGCACGACTGGCTCCCCGGCCAGGCGCTCGAGCTGGTCCGGAGCTGGGGCCACGAGCCGGTGCTGGCCAAGGACGCCCCCGGGTTCCTGGTCAACCACGCCGGCCGCGGCCTGAACACCGAGGCGCTGCAGATCCTCGCCGAGGCGCTGGCCGAGCCTGCCGACGTCGACCGCATCGCCCGGGACGTGCTCGGTCTGAAGCTCGGCCCGTTCGAGCTGCTCGACCTCACCGGCCTCGACGTCTCGCACGCCGTGCTCGAAAGCATCTGGAGCGGCTTCCACGGCGACCCGCGGCTGCGGCCGTCGTGGCTGACCCGCCCGCGCGTGGCCGCCGGCTTGTTCGGGCGCAAGAACGGCGAGGGCTTCTACTCCTACGCCGACGGCAAGCAGCAGGTCGCCGACGAACCCGCCGCCCCGCCGAAGCCGGCGAGCCCGGTGTTCACCGCGGACGACCACCTCGCCCGTGCGCTGTCGTCCGCGGGCGTGCAGGTGGTGTCCGACGCCTACCCGGACGCGATCCTGCTCGTGCCGCTCTACGGGGAATCCACAGTGGACGCCGCGACCCGGGCCGGGCTGCCGCTGGACCGCGTCGCCGGCGTCGACCCGCTCGGTGGCTACGAACGCCGGCTGACGCTGTCCGTCCACCCCGGACTCGACCCGGCGGTGGGCCGCGCCGCGTGGGGCGCGCTGGCCGCGACCGGCCACCCGGTGACCGTCGTCCGCGACGGGCCCGCCCCGATCGCCCAGCGCCTGCTGGCCTCGATCGTCAACACGGCGTGCTTCATCGCGGGCCAGCACCTGGCCACCCCGCCGGACATCGACACGGCGGTCCGCCTCGGCCTTGGCTACCCGCGCGGCCCGCTGGCCTGGGGCGACCTCGTCGGCGGCGACGTGGTGCTGCGCATCCTGCACGGCCTCACCGCGGCCACCGGCGACCCCCGCTACCGGCCGAGCCCCTGGCTCACCGAGCGCGTCGCACTCGGCCTGCCGCTGACGGCGGCCGGGACGACCCCGGCCGACCTGCGCACGTCCTGACCGGGCTCACCGGACCACCTGGACCTCATCGCCCTTGTCCAGGGTGGTGAAGAACTTCAGCGACGCCGGGCCCGAGAGGTGCACGCAGCCGGCCGAGTACCTGCCGAGGCTGCCCTCGTGGAACGCGATGCCACCGGGGGCGAAGAACACCGAGTTCGGCATCTCCGCGCCGTCGAACTCGGTGCTGAGGTGCATCTTTTCCTTGTACTGCACGTGAAAGGTGCCCACCGGGGTCGGCTCTTCCTTCTTGCCGGGCAGCATCTTCACCGGGCCGTACACGATCTTGCCTTCGTCGAGCAGCCAAGCCTGCTTGCCCGAAAGCGACACACACGCCCTCGCGGAGATCTTGCACGGAACCCCCGCCGCCATCACGGGCTTCGGCGGAGCCGCCTTGGTCGTGGCCGGCGCGCTCTTGGTCGTGGCCGGAGCCGAGGTCTCCGAAGGCGGCGCCGGCGCGGCGGCCGTCGACGGAGACGACGACGGCGTGCCTGCCGCCAGCCGGACGTCCGTGGTCCCGCCCGCCGAGCAGGCGGTCAGCACGGCCCCGGCAGCCAAAGTGGACAGAGCAACGAGAACACGTCGCACGCGCATGTGATCCCCCAGAACTTCGTGTTACCTGCTTTCTGCCACCCAAGACGCGCGGTGGTGGCCGGAGGTTGAGCGGGCGGAAAAAATCTTCGTGGCGGGTCACCAGCGGCGGTCGCGGGGCCCGGCGGAGCCGTAGGTGATGTAGCCGCCCTCGAAGTCGCTGCGGTACACCCCGTTCGCCACGTACTCGTCGGACCTCGGGTAGCGCAGGTAGGAGTACTCCCAGCCGAGGGCCGCCCACCGCTTCCGGATCTCGCCCTTCACCACGTGGGCGCCCGTGGTCCACGTGTAGTAGATCGAGCCGCCGGCGGTGAAGTGGTTGTACCGGCCGCGGCCGTCCGGCGTGCCGAGCTCGTCGGTCGCCGGGTACCCGAGACCGCGTTCGTAGTCGAGCGCCGCCCACTTCTTCCGGATCTCCCCGAAAATCGCGTGCGCACCCGTCCACGGCGTGTAATAGACCGACCCCACCGTGCCGTCCTTGACGAAGTGGTTGTACCGAGCCACCCCATCCGGCGTCCCCAGCTCATCGGTCGTGGGATACCCCACCCCGCGCTCGTAATCCAGCTCCGCCCACTTCTTCCGGATCTCCCCGAAAATCGCGTGCGCACCCGTCCACGGCGTGTAATAAATCGACCCCACCGTGCCGTCCTTGACGAAGTGGTTGTACCGAGCCACCCCATCCGGCGTCCCCAGCTCGTCAGTCGTCGGATACCCCACCCCGCGCTCGTAATCCAGCTCCGCCCACTTCTTCCGGATCTCCCCGAAGATCAGGTGCGCGCCGGTCGCCGGGGTGTAGTAGATCGAACCCACGGTGCCGTTGATGAGGGAGTGGTTGTACTGGGCCACCCCGTCCGGCGTCGTCAGCGTGTCGGTCGACGGCGGGCCGAGCAGCGTGTGCCCGTTGTAGGCGAGGTACTTGTCCAGCACCGGGCCGGTGATGTACCGGGTGCCGGTGTCGGCGCTCCAGTACATCCGGCCGTTCGCGTACGCCCGGTGGTGCACCGGTCCGTCGGTGAGCTCGGCCGCCACCGGCGCGCCGAGCGTCGCCCGCACCGCCGCGTCGGCGTCGTAGCGCTGGTCGATCGGGGTCGCGTAGTTCGCCGTCAGCGTCAGGTCGGTCGGGCCGGCGGTGACGATCCAGGTCGGGTCGGCCGGGCCGCCCTGCCAGCCGGAAAACTTCGAGGCACCGTCGGTGGCCAGCGGCGCGGCCTCGACGTCGAAGGAGGCTCCCTCGGTCACCATGGCCGAACTGGCCCCGCCCGCCACCGGGATGCCCAGCGCCGCGGGTTGCGTGCCGCGCAGCGTGATCCGGTGCCGGCGCGGCATCGCCGTGTACGTCTTGGCCGTGGACACGCCCGCGCTGTCGGTCACCGTCGCGGTGAACTCCACCCGGGAGTCCGGGTGCCCGGTGAAGGCCTGCGAGAAGCTCGCCCCGGTCCCGCCGATGCCCGGGTGCGAGTGGCACGTCGTTTCGCTCGGGCAGTGCCGCACCGCCGTGGTCCAGGTGACCGGCAGGGCGCCGTCCTCGGCGTCGGTCGCGGTGGCGCGCACGGTGACCGGCTGGTTCACGGCGAACGTCGTGGTCCCGGGCGAGGTCAGCGTGAGCACCGGCGTGTGGTTGCCGGGCGCGACCGCGACGGCGGTTTCGCCGCTGAGCCCGAGCGGGTCCCGCACCCGGAGCTTCGCGGTGAACGACGTGGGGCCCGCCGGGTAGGCGTGCGAAACCTCGGGACCGGCGTCGGTGGCGGTGGTCCCGTCCCCGAAGTCCCAGTCGTACCTGAGAACGTCGTTGTCGTAGTCGACCGACGCCGTGCCGTCGAACGAAACCGTGCGCGTGTCCGGGTTCGCCGACGTCGTCGCCTTGGCCACCGGAGCGGTGTTGCCGTCGGCGTAGCTCAGGCGGCGCAGGTTGCCGGACAGGATGTCGGCGTAGACGATGTCGCCGTTCGGCGCCGCCGCGAACTTCACCGGGCCGCCGATGCCGGTGAAGACCGGCGGGTTCTCCGGAGCCTGCGTGAGCCTTCCCTGGTCGTCGTACCGCAGCGTCCAGATCCGGTTCGCCACGTAGTCGCCGAAGAAGTACGAGCCGCGGTAGGCCGCCGGGTAGCTGGTTCCACTGTAGACAATCCCGCCGGTGACGCTGTTGCCCGTCATCACCCCGTCGCCGTGCGGGAGCTCGAACAGCGGCGGCTGGTTCGGCACGCCGGCACAGCCCCCGAGCCCGCTGTAGCCCGGTGTCTGGTGGTTGCCCTCCCAGCACGGCCAGCCCTGGTTGGCGCCGCGCTGGACGACGTCGAGCTCTTCCCAGCCGCCCCAGCCGACGTCGCCGGCGACCGGCAGGCCGAGGCTCGGGTCGATGCTGAAGCGGAACGGGTTGCGGAACCCGCGCGCGAACACCTTGCTCGCGGTCGAGCCCGGGTCGGCCGCGTCGAAGTACGGGTTCCCGGGCACGCCCCGGCCGTCGGCGGTCAGGTGGAGGATCTTGCCGTAGGGCTGGTTGACGTCCTGGGCGCGCAGCGCACCCGGGTCCGTCATCCGGTAGTCGGCGTCGTCGCCGACGGACAGCCACAGCGTCCCGTCCGCCGCGGTGACGACGGTGTCGATCCCGTGGACGTTGTAGGTGGCCGGCGCCTCGAACACGGTCCGCTCACCGGTCAGGCCGGCCGGGGCGCCCGCCGCGTCGGCGGTCACGGTGAACCGCGAAAGCCGCATGACGAACCCGCCGGCGGTGTCGATCGACCGCGTCAGGTAGACGGCCCGCGATGCCGCGTAGTCCGGCGCCACGGCCAGCCCGACGAGGCCGAGGTCCCCGTCGGCGTGGACCGGCAGCGTGGCGATGGTCCGGCCGGTGCCGCCGGCCGGCAGCCAGCGGACGCGGCCGTCCTTGCCGGTGGCGAGGACGGAGGTGTCCGGCAGGTACGCGAAGTCGGTGAGCTGGTACGGCCCCAGGCCGGAGTCGGTGTCCCGGAGCACGAACCCGGGCGGGAGCGTCGCCGCCGTCGCCACTCCGGTGGCGATCACGGGCAGCAACGTCCCGGCGAGGACCGTCGTCAGCAGCAGGCGAAGCGTCCGAAAGGCCATCTGGCCCCCCTTCCCTTGCGATCATTTGTCGCGGGAGAAGGGGGGCCAGTTGCAGCGATCGGGATTACTTGATCTTAATGTGACCTACACCACGTGACGGAAAGTAGTGAAATTACGGGACGACCTGCACGACGTCGCCGACGTGCAGCGTGTTGAAGAACTTGAGGGACGCGCCCGCCGACAGGTGGATGCAGCCGTGCGAGTACACCGAGAGGCTGCCCGTGTGGAAGGCGTCGCCGGGGTAGAAGAAGACCGAGTTCGGCATCGGCGCGTTGTCGAACTGCTTCGACAGGTGCATCTTCTCCTTGGAGAGGACGTGGAACGTGCCGGTCGGGGTCTCGTAGCCCTTGCGGCCCGGCAGCATCGGCACCGGGCCGTAGACGACCTTGCCGCCCTGCAGCAGCCACGCCTTGTGCGCGGAGATGTCGACGCAGGCGGCGGTGCCCGCCGCCGCGGCCGCGGCGGCGCACGGGACGCCCGGGTCCGGCGCGGGGGCCGGTGCGGGCTTCGGCGCCGGCTTGGGCTTCGGCTTGGCCGAGGTGCTGGTCGGCGCCGGCTTCGTGGACGCCGGGGTGGGCGTGGCCGACGACGTCGGGGCCGGCGTCGCCGAAGTGCTGGCCGGCGTGGTGCTGGTCGGCGCGGTGCTGGAGGTCGTCGGCGTCCCGCCGCCGGTCCCCGCCGCGACCGCCCCGCCGCCGGCGTTCGTGCCACCGGCCGAGCCCCCGCCGGAGCACGCGGCCAGCACGAACGCGGTGGCCAGCGCGGCCGCTCCCGCGAGAAGCCTTTTCACGATCCGGTACCCCCAGCTGTTTCGATCATCGCCTTCGGACACCGGTAAAGACGGCGTTCACCCGGTCGAGGTTCGTCGGCGAAGGTCACGATTTGGACAGCTGCACGTCAACCCGGGGGTGGAGACCGGAATCCACCCGGCCCCGGCCCGTGGGCCGACGAAACCGCGCCGCCGGTCGCCGACGCTGGGGAGACCGTCCGCAACCAGGGGAGTTTCCGAAATGCCCAGCGTCCTGCTCTACGTCGCCATCGCGGCCCTCGTCCTGTACCGCGTCGTCTACCAGCAGATCCGCGGCACCCTGCTCAGCCGACGGCGGCTCACCGTCCTGCCGCTGGTGCTCACGGTGCTCGGGGCGTACCTGACGCTGAAAGCGCTGCCCGGCGCACCCGCGGGCGAGCTGGGCCTGCTCGCGGCCGACCTGCTGGTGCTGGCCGGGCTCGGGGTGCTGCGCAGCACCACGACCACGCTCACCGAGCGCGACGGCACGACGTTCCAGAAAGGATCGGCCGTCACGATCGGGCTGTGGGTGCTGACGGTCGCCGTCCGGATCGGCCTGCTCGCACTGGGGACCGCGCTCGGCGTCGCCGGGCCGCTGACCTCGGCGTCGGTCGCGCTCAGCCTCGGGGTGACGATCGCGGTGCAGAACGCCGCGACCTACCGGCGGATCCAGCGCCGCGGGCTGCCGCTCGCCGCCGGCCGCCGCACGGCGGTCAGCCGCTGACGCGGCCCAGCATCCGGGCGTACATCCGGCCGGGACTGGGCACCGACGGCGGCACCAGGAACCCCGGCAGCGGCGGCAGCCCGCCGACGAACCCGCCGAGCCGCTCGTACAGCGCGGCGGCACCGGCCGGGCGGGCTTCCGGGTCCTTCGCCAGCACCTCGGCGAGCAGCGCGTTCAACGCTTTCGGCACACCGGTCACCGGCGGTGGGAGCTCCTTGACCTGCCGCTCGAACACCGCGTACGCGGTCGGCCCGTCGAAGAGCCGTCGCCCGGTGAGCATCTCGTGCAGCACGCACCCCAGCGCGTAGAGGTCGCTGCGCGGTTCGGCGCCGCCGCGCTGGATCTGTTCGGGCGCCATGTACGACGGCGTCCCCAGCAGCTGCCCGGCCCGCGTGAACTGCGCCGCGTCGGCTTCGCGGAGCACGGCCAGCCCGAAGTCCATCACCTTCACGCCGCCGTCGGGGCCGAGCATCAGGTTGGAGGGCTTGAGGTCGCGGTGGCAGACGGCGAGCGCGTGCGCGGCGGTCAGCACCGCACACGCCTGCGCCGCGATCGCCGCGGCCCACGGCACCGGCAGCGGGCCGTGCTCGGCGAGCAGGTCCGCCACGGTCACGCCGTCGACGAACTGCATGACCTGGAACAACCGGTCGTCGTGGGTGCCGTAGTCGTACAGCGTCGGGACGCCGGGGTGGTCGAGCGTCGCCAGGATGCGGGCCTCCCGGGCGAACCGGGCTTCCAGCTCTTCGTCGCGGCCCGGCAGCCTGAGCAGCTTGATCGCGACGCGGCGGCCCAGCCTGCGGTCGTGCCCGCCGTGCACCGCGCCCATCCCGCCGCGGCCGAGCGGCAGCTCGTCGAGCTCGTAGCGGTCGGCGATCAGCATCCGTTCCCCTAACGGCCCGGCCTGAGCCGTCCTTCGACAAGTCCCGCGAAGCCTAGCCGGACCAGCTCGCGGCCGGTTTCCGCCGCCTGGCGCAGGACGTCGTCGAACTCGGCGAGCTTTCCGAAGACCCCGCCGTACTCCCGTTGGAGCGCGATCGGCAGCCGCGGGATCCGCACGCGCCTGCCGTCGATCCGGGTGGACGCCGACGCGGCGGGCAGGTCGGCCGCGCGCAGGCAGCCGGCGAGGAAGTCCGCGTCCAGCCGCTCCGGGTCGACGCGGTACACGGTGAGCCCGGCGCCGACCGGCCGCGGTGGTCCACTGTGGACGTACGCGATGCCGGTCACCGACGCGACGACGTCACCCGCCTCGGCCAGCGGGTGCTCGGCGTCCGCGCGCACCGGTGCGTACCTGACCTCGACGACACCGGCCTTGACCAGCTCGCCAATCGTCGTGAACGCCGGTTCGGCGTCCGCCGCTTCGAGCTCCGGCAGCCGCGGCGTCAGCTCGGCGAACCGGGTGCGCACGGCCTGGAAGGCCTGCCCGGGGTCTTCGTCCCTGGTGCGGCGGCGGGCCGGCGTGAGGTCGATGTCGTCGTCGAGCAGGTCGATGATCCGGAAGCCGGACTCCGGGTGCCTGCCGAACTCGCGCCAGCTCTCCTCCACTGTGGACAGATCGTCGCCGGCTTCGCCGAGCAGCACGGTGGACGGCGCGCGCTCGCCGGGCGCCGGGCGCCGCAGCAGCCAGAGGTCGGGGCCGGCCGGGGTCAGGGTGACCACCGCGCGGACCGCGCCCGCGCGCAGCAGGTTGCCGCGGATCCGTTTGCCGCTGCGCCGCCCGGCCGCCGCGCCCGGCATCAGGATCGCCACCGTGCCACCGGGTTCGACGTGCGCGAGGCAGTGCTGCACCCAGGCGAGCTCGGGTTCGCCGCGCGGGGGCAGGCCGTACTCCCAGCGCTCGTCGCCGACCAGTTCGTCGTGCCCCCAGGCTCGTTCGTTGAACGGCGGGTCGCACAACACCGCTTCGGCGGTCCGGCCGGCGAAGGCGTCTTCGCGCAGTGCGTCGACCGCGTGGACCTCGGCCTCGATGCCGCGCAACCGCAGGCGCAGCGCGGCGATCGACGCCGTCATCGGGTCGCTGTCCTGTGCCAGCACGGTTTTGGCGCCGCTCGCCAACGCGAGCGCGCCGAAGCCGCAGGCGGGGTCGAGGATCGTCGACACCGGGCCGGCGAGCCGGGCCATCAGCTCCGCGATCGGTTCCGGGGTCGCCGACAACCGCCGCGAATGCGCCTCGAAGTACCGGCGGCACAACAGTTCGAACGCTTCGACCGGGCCGTCCCGGTGCGTCATCTCGCTGAGCAGGGTGAGCAGTTCCGGGTCGTCGAGCCGGCCGTCGAAGGTGTCGAAGACGCCGGCCTGGAAGGCGAAGAAGCCGCCCGCGCGGCTGACGCGCTCGGCGAGGTCGAGGTCGTCGCCGAGGGCGCGCAAGCGCTGCCACGCGCGTTCGCCGGCGCTCAGCTCGAACTTCTTGCCGCGGGCGCGGAACCAGCCGGCGACGGCGGAGAGGCCGAACAGCGGGCTCGACGCCGTGCCGCCGACCGGCTGCGGGAAGTCCGGGTAGCGGCGGCGCCAGTTGCTGACCGCAGCGCGCCCGACCCCGGCGAGCCGCGCGATGTCGGCCGCGCTGACCGTGGCATCGTCGTCCATGGCGAGGACTCTATCGGAGGATGCTCCATTCAGCCGAGGCGCTTGTGAACTCAGTCAACCAATGCTTTCATGGGAGCCATGACACACGATCGGTACGTCCTGCGGTACGCCGCCGGGTCGGACGTCGGGAAGCGTCGCCGGGTCAACGAAGACGCGGTCTACGCGAGTTCCCGCCTGCTCGCCGTCGCCGACGGCATCGGTGGCCAGCCGCACGGCGAGGTCGCCAGCGCGACGGCGGTCGACGTGCTGCGCGAGCTCGAGATCGACCTGCGGCGGCTCGACCTGACGAACGTGGACCTGGCCGCCACCCTGGCCGGCGTGGTCAAGTCGATCGCCGCGCGGCTGCAGGAGGTGGCGTCGCAGGAGCCGACGACCGAAGGCATGGGCACCACGCTGACGGCCCTGCTGTTCGACGGTGTCGAGTTCGCGGCGGCCCACATCGGCGACTCCCGCGGCTACCTCCTGCGCGAGGGCGGCCTGCGCCGGCTGACCCGCGACCACACGCTCGTCCAGGCCCTGGTCGAGGACGGCCGCGTCGCCGCGGCGGACGCCGAGTCCCACCCCCGGCGTTCCCTGCTGATGAAAGCGCTGCAGACGGCGGGCTCCGGCGACCCGGACATCTGGACGTTCAAGGCCAAGCCGGGCGACCGCTACCTGCTCTGTTCGGACGGCCTGAGCGGCCCGGTCGCCGAAGCAACCCTGCGCGACGTGCTGGACACCGGCAAGGAGCCGGCCGAGGTGATCCCGGAGCTGATCCGCCTGGCCAACGAGGGCGGCGGCCCGGACAACATCACCTGCGTGGTCGCGGACGTCGTGCCCTGACCCACCTTCACGGGTGACGCGGGCCATCCGGTATCGTCTCCTGCGGAGGATTGGCCGAGCGGCCTAAGGCGCACGCTTGGAAAGCGTGTTGGGTTCACGCCCTCGCAGGTTCGAATCCTGTATCCTCCGCCGTTTCACCAGGCAGAACGCCGGGTGCCCCGCCCTGGGACACCCGGCGTTCTCCGTCTTAGTCTCAGTTCTAGCCTCACTTCCCCAGGTCGAGGCTGCCCCGTCCGATCCGATGGATCACCACATTTTTACGCTATGCATCGGGTTGCATACAGAGAGTTAGATCTTGGTGATGCCCGCCAGCTTTGGGCATCCAATAGCGAGCAACCGTCCAACCCACAGGTTGCGACCGGACAATCAACTCACAAGTCACCGGACTTTTCCGCCTGCGCAGGCGCGCGCTCTTGAGGCGCCAGCCCCTCTACATCAGGAGAAGGAGGCTGCGCCAAGTTCTTAACAATAGAACGCGGAAAGCGTCGTTGGAAGGCGCCCAACACGTGAGCAACCATTACTAGCATACCGAGCAATAATGGCCCCGCTGCCCACGCGAAGATAATTTCAAAAGGACTACCGCCCACCTTTCCAACCTCGAATACCTTCTCAGCGAAATCTAATTGACCATCGAGGCTTGTTAGTTGATATTGAGACTGGTCTACGAGGTCGCCATGACTTAAGGCTCTCACGTACATCGGAATGAAAAGCCAAGGAATCTGTGCGCAGATGAAGATGGCTAACGCCAACCCCGTTAACACCTTAGCTCGGTTCTCACGTCTATACCAAGGTTTACCGAGAGCCAGGAAATCAACACTGATCCGCTTAGACGTCGGCCACTGCTCTAGGCTGCTACCCCGAATGGTCCCAACAACTTTCGGCGACTCTTCACCTTGATGTATTACTTCGAAGATTCCTCCGTCTCCCGCATCAACAAAATCAAAGTCGATAGCAATCGAAGACCTGTCAGCCTCGTCAATCTGGACTGAGAAGTTATTTTGATCACGACTCCAGGCGAGTAGTCGCACCTGCAAGGGGAAGTCACCCTTTTCCAACTGAAGTCGCAGCTTGTCCATTGGGACAACGTCAGATCCCCGCACCGTGTCACCCTGATGATTCCAGATTGCAACGCTTGTGCGCGAGATTCTTGTTATAGGCTCCCCACTTAAGGTGCGCATAAATCCAGCGTCGAACTCACCGTTACGCGAGCTAGCCAATACCTCAGAATCAATAATCGAACGTATGACGGGCCGCTTTCTTCCGCGACGCGCCAAAATGAACGCCAATGGAATACCTATGACCGAAAGTGCGGTACCTAGTATGGCAATAAGATCCATTAATGTCATTATTAGCCTAAGTCGCCGGGTGCTTATACCACAAAGTCGCCTCCTTCAACTGAAGCGTTACGCCAAGCCGCATTTCTCCCACGTCTAACCTCGGTTGCCGTCCGAGTTCGTCCACAACAGCCCGTCGACCCGGCCGGCCACGCCGCGCCTGATGCGGTCGGTCACGTGCTGGTATCGCACGGCCATGGCCGTGCTAGACCACCCCATGATGGACATCACGGTCCACTCGGGGACCTCCACAGCAGCAGGAGGACCGTCGCAGCGGTGTGCCCGGCGTCGTGAAGCCGGCGCTCCCCGACCCTGGCGTCGCGCAGCAGCTCCTTCCAGTGGTGGTAGTCGGTGTTGGGCACCAGCGGCTGACCGGTCGGCGGAAGCGCCTAGGAGCTGTCCTGTAAGTCATCGGAGCCAGAGCACGATTACGGCGATGGTGAGTTCTGCCTGGTAGTAGGCGGCGCGTTTGGCGTAGCGAGTGGCCAGGTCACGGAACTGCTTGAGCCGGTTGAAGCAGCGTTCCACGACATTGCGCTGCTTGTAGACCTCGGCATCGAACGCGGGCGGTCGTCCGCCGCGGGAGCCCTTGGCGGCGCGGCGGGCGATCTGGTCATCCCGCTCCGGGCTGACGACGGCGATCTGCCGGTCCCGCATCGCCTCACGCGTCGAGGGATGCGAGTACGCCTTGTCCGCGATCACCGTCTCCGGCCGGCACCGCGGACGCCCCGGCCCGAGCCGTGCGACGCTGATGCCGTCCAACAGCGGCACCAGCTGCGGATTGTCGCCCGCTTGGCCTGGAGTGAGCAGGAATCGCATCGGCAAGTCCCGCCCATCCGCGGCCAGGTGGATCTTGGTGCTCAGCCCGCCACGGGACCGCCCAAGTCCTTCCCCGTCGAGGGCGAGGGCTTCGATTCCGTCGCTGCATCCCCCTTTTTCCGGGCGCCAGCCGAGTGCTGGTGTGCCCGGACCACGCTCGAGTCGACCGAGATGATCCACTCGAGGTCGCCGACGGCGTCGTCTTTGACGATCACCCGGTCGAGGATCTTGTCCCAGGTGCCGTCCTTGGTCCACAGCTGGAGCCGCTCAAGCGCTGTTTTCCAGGGCCCGTAGGGGTCGGGCAGGTCCCGCCACGGGGCGCCGGTGCGCAGCTTCCACAGGATCGCGTTGATCATCTGGCGGTGATCCCGCCACCGCCGTCCGCCGCCTTGCTGCGGCGGCAGCAACGGCTCGATCACCGCCCACGCCTTGTCCGCGACCCACCACCGGGCACAACTACCAGAGGTCCAGCTCCACCGCTTACAGGACACGCCCTAGTCAGACCAACACCCAGCATGCGTTCAAAGCTCGTCCAGCGTGAGCTTGAAGAGACCCACGTACTCACTGCACCTCACTTCGGGATCGTCCTCCACGAGGTGAAGTGCCGCGCGGCCCGCAATCGGTCGTGTCTTGCACCGGTCGCGCAGATATGACCGTAACGTCGTGCCTACGCTGTTCGACCCGGTACGACGACACGTAGGAGGTAGTCGGCATGACTGACACCGCAGAGAGCGAACCAAACCGGGTGCGCCGGCTCTCAGCAGTCACACGAGCGGAGTTCGGATCCGACTCGCTGGTGGGCTCGTTCTTCTACTCCGACGCCCGGCGGCAGTGGCAGGGCTGTGTCGTGGCGGAGCCCGCACCCGGCTGGTTCCTCGTCGAGCTGTTTGTCCCGGCCATCCGCGAGTCCGAGAACCAGCGACTAGTGTCGATCGACCAGATGGTCGACTGGCGATTCTACGATGACGCGACGTGGATGACTAAGGTTGCCCACCTCGTGGAAGAACGCTGGAAACGTGAGCTCAACAGGGCCAATAAGTGATCTTGGTCACTCCGAGTGGCTGGCGCACTAGCGACGTCGGCCGTCTACGCCTGCTCGCCTAAGCGGGATGGTTAGCTTCGCACTTTGGCCGTCCACGCTCCCTCCGGCAGCCCTCGCCGGTGCATCCGACTCCCCGCCCCTGAAAGTTTGGCAGCCTGACCGTCACCTCACATCACGGCGAAGGCCGCCAATTCATCGCCTACCAGCTCGGCCACTCAGCCTCGGCAGACCCTCACCCCACCACACCTAGTCTCATTCACCCCAGTTCACCGACGTCCGTCAAGGCACACGCGGGGCCCTGACCTGCGCCTCACGGCACGCCGGACCCCGCGTACGGCCGTGTGTAGGCTTGGAAAGCGTGTTGGGTTCACGCCCTCGCAGGTTCGAATCCTGTATCCTCCGCGCTCGAAGCAGGCGAACGCCGGGCCGTCCTCACGGGATGCCCGGCGTTTCGTCTTTCCTGCCCCCTCTGTCACTCGCGTCCCGGCCGTACCTTGCGCGACCCACCGTCGGTATGCCTTGGACACAGTTGCGCGGCACTTTCGGCCCACTCGAACATGAAATGCCTTCCGTGCTGCGGAATTCTCCGCTTGTACGCGGAGTTACGAACAGGGCTGACCGAAGGCCGTTACTCCGGTCGCGCTAGTCTCACCAGCACCTCGCCCGCCCCCGTCGAGAAAGGCCAGCAGTGGCACGAAAACCGCTCTGACCTGGGGTAGCGCTGGCCAGCGACTTCAGTGCGCGGTACTGGCGCCGGGACGACCCCCGCACAGACCGTGATCGGCCCGGCCCCGGACGTTCCCACGTCCGGGGCCTTGCTGATTCCGGACCCGCGGTCACTCGGCAAAGTCTGATGATCACGCTGAGTTGCTGGATCTGTTTCAATGGAATCCGTCCCCGTACGACACCAGATTTCGAGGAGTAGAGGCCCGATGGCCGGAGTCGAAGAGATCCGCGCTGGCATCGCGCTCGCCAACGAGAAGGCGTCCGCGAGCATCGCCGCCCTGCAGCAGGCAGCGCAGTCTCTCGAAGAAGCCCAGCAGTCGCTCGCACAGGCGACGCAGGGGAGCAGCCAGCACGAAGTGAGCCAGGCGCACGGACTCCTGGCGGAAGCCCTGCAAGGCATCAACGGCTTGCAGAGCACCGTCCAAGCAAGCATTTCCTCCGCCGACTCCTACTCGGCGCGTCTGTAAGCCGGATGACGCTCGCCGAACTCCACCAGCTGCTCACCGCTGCCGTGACCGGGCTCGCCGACGCGCGCGCCCACTCCGAACGGGCCACAAGCCTGCTCGGAGAAGCCCGGCAAGCTCTCGTGGATGCCCAGGCCAAGGCCGATCCCTGGCTTCCTTCGCAGTACGCACAGGCCGGCGAGGGGCTGGACCAGCTCCTCGTCCGCCTGCACGCCGCCGAGGATCTGGTGAGCGGATACCGGTCGCGCCTGTAATCCTTCTTGGGGACCACCTTTTTCTTGGGGACGCCGATGGCCAACAAGTCAGCCGAGCAACGCAACCGCGTCGAAACCGCACTCGACCGGGTCCGCCATCAGATCGGACTGGTGCTGGGCGCGGCGGCCGGGGCGCGCCAAGCCGCGGAAGCCGACCTGGCGAAGCTCCAGCTGGAGCAGGACATCGTCAAGGTCGGCATGAACCACGCCAGTGCCGAGCAGCAGAACGAATGGGCACGTCACCCCGCCGCACACGAGGTGTTCGGTGCGCTCGGCAGCGTGCGAAGCGCTTTCTACACCGATTGGAGCCAAGGCCCCGCGACGCTGCGGGAGCTGGTCGCGCAGAACGCACCCGGCCCGGCCGGGCTGCCCCCGGGCGACTGGCTCGGCACGGTCGGGCACAACCCCGGCCTGACCTCGCCCGGGCTGTGGCGCGTCGGCTCGGCCACCGCCGCGGGTGGCGACGCGACCCGCACGTTCGACGTCGCCGTCCCGCTGCTCGACGAGTCGCACCTGGCGATCACGTCGGCGCCGAAGACCCGGCCCGTGATCGACGGCATCGTGCAGAACCTGCTGGTCCGCGTGCTCTCGACGTTCGAGCCCGGCGCGGTGCGCGTGCACCTGTGGGACATCGGGCAGCTGACCGCGATCCTGCCCGACCTCTACCCGCTCAGCCACACCAGCGCGCTTTCGCTGTACGACCCGGGCCGGCTGGAAGACCTGCTCGACGAGCTGGCCGGGCACATCCGCCGCATCCACGCCAGCTGCATGTCCGCCGGGTTCACGTCGCTGCGGGAGATGCGGAAGAAGAACGAGCAGCGGGGCGAGCCGTACCGCATCGTCGTTCTCTACGGCAACGGCGAGACCCTCGAACCCGAACGCGCCCGCGACCTCAAGCGCGTCGCCAGCGGCGCGCTGGCCGCGGGCATCTGCCTGATCATGATCGACGTCCCGACCGCGGTCAGCGCCCCGGTCGAGACGCTGAGCCTGCTCGACGACAAGCACGCGATCAGCAGCATGTCGGGCACCGACCTGGTCGTCGACCTCGATTCCGCGATGCCGTCCGCGCAGGTCATCCGCGCCGTCGACACGATCGCCAAGGCGCTGATCGCCAAGCAGGGCGGGCCGCGGTCGTTCGACGACCTCCTGCCGACGGAGCTGGGCCAGGAGAGCTCAGCCCGCGAACTGCGGGCGCCGGTCGGGTTCTTCGAGGGCGAGCCGGTCGAGGTCGTGATCGGCGACGCGAGCCCGCACGCCCTGATCGGCGGTCCGTCCGGCTCGGGCAAGACGAACTTCCTGTACGCGCTGCTGGGCAGCCTCGCGGCCCGGTACACCCCGGAAGAGCTGGCGCTGTACCTGCTGGACTTCAAGGAAGGCGTTTCGTTCGCCGGCCTGGCGCCCGGCCGGAAGGACGCCAGCTGGCTGCCGCACGCGCGGCTCGTCGGCGTCAACGTCAACACCGACCGCGAGTTCGGCCTGGCGCTGCTGCGGTTCCTGGCCGACGAGCTGCGCCGCCGGTCCGCGGCCGCGAAGGAGCACGAGGTCACCAACCTCGCCGACCTCCGCGAAGCCGACCCGGGCGGGCACTGGCCGCGGATCGTGGCGGTGATCGACGAGTTCCAGTACCTGTTCGCCGGCCGTGACCAGGTGACGGCGGCGGCGACGCAGCTGCTGGAGGACATCGCGCGGCGCGGCCGCTCGCAGGGCATCCACCTGGTGCTGGCCAGCCAGGACGTGGCCGGCATCGAGGCGTTCTGGGGCAAGCCGGCGGTCTTCGAGCAGTGCACGCTGCGGATCGCGATGCCGAAGGCGCGGCGCGTGCTGGCGGAGACGAACAACGCGGCGGTGTCGGCGCCGAAGTGGCACTCGGTGATCAACCACGACTCCGGCGTCGCGCACGGCAACCAGCTGGCCCACATCCCGGACGCGAGCAGCAAGAACGTGTTCGTCCGGCTGCAGCACCGGCTGTGGGAGGAGTACGCGGGCCACTTCCCGCGGCCGCGGCTGTTCGACGGCGCGCATTCGCCGATCCTGGAACGGTTCCCGGCCTACCTCGACCTCAAGCCGAACTCGAAGCCGCGGGCCCTGCTCGGCCAGTCGATCGACGTGACCGAGACGGCGTGCGGCGTCGACCTGCCGCGGGCGCCCGGCCGCAACGTCGCGGTACTCGGCTCGTCGACCGCCGAGGCACTGTCCATCATGGACTCGGCGGCGCGGTCGCTGGCCCGGCAGTACGAACCGGGCGAAGTCGAGTTCATCCTGAGCTGCCCGATCGAGGCGTGCGCCGACGCGGCGATGGAGCTGACCGAGCGGCTGCGCGAGGACCACGCGGCGTCCCTCGTGGACGACCTGACCAGCGTCCTGGAGTCGATGACCGGCTCGATGTCCGGCGGCGCGAAGGTGCTGCTGCTGTACGGCGTCGACGCGGCTCTGCCCGCGCTGGAGGCCAAGGCGGTCGGTCAGCTGAAGAGCGGCCTCGACCACCTGCGGGTGGTGCTCAAGCAGGGTCCGGGGCACGGCATCCACACGATCGGCTGGTGGCGCAGCATCGCCCGGCTCAAGGACACGCTGGGGTTCGCCGGCACCGACGACATCGGCACCTGGGCGGCGCTCGACGTCCAGGGCAACGAGCTGTCGCCGTTCGCGGCGGGCCAGGTCGTGCACTGGTCACCGCGGCCGGGCCGCGCGTTGTTCTTCGACCGCACCACCCACGGCGCCCCCGAAGTGATCATCCCGTTCCAGCGTCCGGAGAACGACCGATGACCGACGACGCCACCGCGGCCATGCGGTACAAGGAAATCATCGCCCTCTCCCGCGGTTCGGCGGAGAACCTGCGCGAGTGGGAGCTGGCGCGCGCGGAGGCGCTGAACGCGGAGATCGAAGCGGCCACCTCGGCCATCGAGGCGGCGGCCGAGCGCGAAGCGAGGGCGGCTGAGCGCGCGACGCGCTGGTGGAAGATGGCGCTGCACAACATCCAGGGCCTGACGTGGCTCAACCCGGGCGACGACCCGCGCCCGGTCTCCACCGCCCGGGCGGCCTACCTGGAGCGGTACCTCGAGGAGGTCAAGCCGAGTTACCAGGAGCTCGTGCAGGCGGTCTTGGCGCTGGGGTGGCGGGCCAAGCGGGCGGCCGCGAAGCAGCGTGGGGAGCCGCCTGCTTAGCGGGTTTCAGAGCGTCCACGGCGCCTCTCTCCCCGCTTGGTGCGGGGCGTGGACGAACTCGTAGTACCTCCCGAACCGGTGCTCGATCAGGGCGTAGCCCCGGCTTCGCGCGACCCAGAGCAGATCGGGTTTGCCGAGGCGGAACTCGACCGTGCGGACGGCCACCTTGCCGCGACCGTCCAGCTGGGCAGCCAGCCGGGCCATCTGCTGTTCGCGTGGCTGGGAGGCCCGGCTCATCCGGATGACCAGCACGGTCACGTGGGCGATCAGCAGGCCGCCCAGCACGACCATGAGGATCAGCCAGAGCCAGAGATCGGTGGCGTCCGAGCGCGCGGCCAGCACCAGCACCGGACTAGACATCGAACACCGTGTCGTAGGGATCGTCGTCGTCGGCCGGGGCTTGCCGACGCGGCGGCGGTGTTTGACGCGGCGGCGGCGCTTGGCGCGGCGCCGGAGACGGCCCGGCCGGGGGCACCGGAGCCGCCCCTCTCCCGGCGGCGACGGCTTCCCGGATGGCCGCGGTGATGGTCCGGCTCAGCGTGACGGCGTCGTACCGCATGGCTTCGGGCGCGAGCCGCACTTCACTGACGACCCCACCGGGCCCGGCCAGCACGGTGACCGACCGATCCGGCGAGGTGACGGTCGCGTGGTTGCTCCCGGCGATCCCCGCCAGGAGGCGCTGGTTCTCGGCTTTGCGGTCTTCGATCCGCCTGAGCTGCCAGCGCATTTCCTCGATCAGCCGATCGTTGTTCACCGCGTCCCCCGGTGTCGCACGAATTCGTAGACCTTCTGGTTCTGCTGGACGGTGTAACCCCGGCTGTGCGCGAGGACCATCAGCTCGGCGAGGGTCAGCGATGTGGAGAAGACGCGCATTCGATAGCTGGGCCGGCCGTCCAGATGCGCCGCGACCTCCTGCAGGAGCGGATTGCCCGCAAACGCCGTCTGCGGTGCGCCGAGCGTGAACTCGTATCGCAGCGCCGCACCGTTCGGAGCCATGGCGTAGCCGCGGGCCTGGGCCGTGCTGAGCACGTCCGGCACGGCCAGCCGGCAGTCGGCGTAGGGAACGTGGACGAGCGGACGGCCGTCGAGCTGCTGGACGAGCCGCTGCACACCGGCGCGCCGAGTCTTCTCCAGCCTGTTCTTCACGAAGAGGAACACACCGATGGCGGTGAGGGCGACAGCGGCAAGGATCGCGAGTGTCCCGAAGTACTCCGCGTCGCTTCCGGTGAACTTGGAGCCGGCGATGATCAGCTCGCTCACGCGTACCGCCCCGGCTGGTGCGGCGTGAAGACGAACTCGTAGTACTGCCCGAACCGGTGGTCGATCAGCGAGTAGCCACGGTGGTACGCGACCCGAAGCAGGTCCTCTTGGGACAACCCGAGCTCAATCTTCCGGATGTACACCTTGTTCCGGCCGTCGAGCTCGGTGGCCAAGCGTGCCATTTGCTTCTCGCGGGGCTTCACCGAACGAAGGACGCGGACGATCGTCAACGTCAGACCGGCGAGCGCCACGAAGCCGATGATCACGTAAAACGCCGTACGCTCGGTCGAACCGGCTGCCAACGTGCTGATCACGACGTTTCCCCGCGCCTGAGGCTCCAGGCCACTTTCGCCGTCGCTTCGGCGATCGCCGGCCAGGCGTCTTCGGACTCCGCCATTACCGACAGGATCACCACGGACCGGCCGTCCGGCAGGGGGATCTGGTACTCCGCCTTGAACTGGGTGCGCACCTCACGTTCGGGCAGGTGGAACTCGCCACCGCTGATTGCGACGACGGCCGGGCCGATCGGGAGGCGCACCGGCTGGACCACCGCGTGCTTGTGCCGGCCCCGGTACTGTTCGGCCATCGCCGCCACCAGAGCGTCACGGCTGCCCGGCGCCTCCTCGGGCCATTGGGCGACGCCGAGCGTCAGGGTCGCGACGTCACCCTTCCGAGGGCCGACGGCGAACTTGCCGAAGACCCGGATGCCGTTGGCCTGCATGGTCGGGATCAGCGCCATCAGGTAGCTGCCGAACTGCTCGACGCTGGCCCCGGACTCGAGGTTTTCGGCCACCATCCAGGCGTGGCTGCGGTTCATCCGGTCGTCGCTGCCCACCGGCATGCCGGCGAATCCGGGCGGCAGGTCGATTTCCAGAGGCATCAGTTCCACACCTCGTCTTCCGCCCGCTCACGCCGGCGCTCCGGCGCGTTGTCGGCCTGCATCCCAGCGTCGGCCGCATTGGTCACCGCGACCGCGGCCCACGGCGCAGGCCCGGTGACGAGCGTGCTCGCGACCACGGCCGCCTGGCCCATGTCCTTCGGCACCCAGTAGTTCATGAGGTCACCAATGGGCCCCTCGAAGCTCCCGCTGTCGCCCATAACCCGTACGCCGGCGTCGATCTGGAACTGAGCCCCGAACGCCCCGTAGCCGAGGCCCTTCGCCACGCCACCGACACCCGGCGGGGCAAAGGTGCCGACCAGCGAAGTCACGGCACCGATCCCGTCGAAAGTCAGCGTCTCCGGAGCTACGTCGGCGCCCGCGATCGCGGCCGTGGCATGACCGGCCAACGCACCCAGCCCCATACCGGTCGCAACGGCTCCCGCGATCGCACCGGCCGGTTCCGGAAGGAACTCTCCGACGAACCCGAGAGCGTTGCCCATGTCACCCATCACGTCCGAGACCTTGGCGATCACCTCCGCGTGGTCCTGGACGAAGTTCCACGCTTCGTCCACCCCGTCCGCGAGGGTGTTCGTCAGGTCGCCGAGTGCCCCGCCGACCGCGTCGCCGAGTTTGTCCAGGACGTCCGGCTCGTCCGGGGCCAGCTCCTTGGCCTTCCGCAGCAGCTTCGCGACCCGGCCCGCCGCGTCCGCGTGCTCCTGCTGGAGCTGCTTCGCCGCGTCCTGGACGTTCTGGCAGCCGTCGATGGCCGCCTGGAGCTGTTGGCCGGCGTTGTCCAGCAGGCGCTGGGCGATCTGCAGGGACTGCTGGTCCGGGAACGTCCGGTCGGCCAGCGCCAGGTCCGGGTTCGCCCGCGCCTGCTCGGCCGCCCGGGCCGCGGCTTCCGCGCGGGCTTCCAGGTCAGCCGCGCGTTTCTGCAGGTCACCCAGGCTCTGGGCCCAGCCTTCGAGCGCTTCGGCGGCTCGGCTCATCGACTTGGCGGCATCGTCGAGGTACTGCGGCAGCGGGCCCACGCGCCGGGCGAAGGCTTCGCTCGCCTCGCCCTGCCAGATGCCCTGCTTCCGGACGATCCGGCGGAGCGAGTCGTCGGCCTCGGTCAGGTCGCCGGCGACCGCGCGGTACTTGCCTGCCAGGTCGGTGATGCCGTCGAGGTCGCCGGGCGCCGGGTCGAAGCCCAGGGCCGGGAAGTCGCGGGCGCTCATCGGTCGAGGCCGTTCAGGATGTCGGTGATGCCGCCGGTCGCGCCGCCACCGACCGGCCGATCGGCGCCCGGCGAACCGCCCGCCTTCGACGCGAGATCGCCGATCCCACCGGTGTAGCCACCACCCACCGGGCCGTCGCCCGAGCCCAGGTCGGCGCCCGGATCGGTCCGCTCGGCCAGGCCGCCGATCCCCGGCACGCCGCCGGTGTAGCCACCACCGACCGGGCCTCCGGACGGCTGCCCGACCCGCGGGTGGTTTCCCTTCACCCCACCGGTGGGCTCGCCACCGGCGGAACCCAGCACCGCCGAGCCGAACCGGCCCAGCTCGTCGCCGAACTGGGCTTCGATCTGCTCGTACTTCTGCTTCGCCGCCTTCAGCCGCTCGGTCACCTCCGAGGCCGCTTCGCCGAGGCGGCCGATGCCGTAGCCCCAGGCCTCCTCGAACTCGACGCCGGCCTTGCCCAGCTCCGCGGTGCCGAGCGAACCGAACGCCCCACCGCCACCGAGCTTCTTGTTGGCGTCGGTCATCTTCCCCGCCGCCGTGTCGAGGTCGCCGATGAGCTTGCCCAGCTCGCCGGCCTTCACCGCATACCCGTCCACGCCACCCTCCCCTTGTGGTCCGTCCACCGTATGACGGCCGTCAACGCTCCGCGGTTCCAGGGTCACCCATCGGAGCGGAAACGGGAAAGGCCACCACCGGGCAAAGCGCCCGATGGTGGCCTTTCCGCCGCGCAGCTACTTGTCGAAGACCTGCTCCAGCCAGTCGAGGAAGTCGTAGACCCCGTCCTCGATCGGGTTCCCCGCGCCCGGCCGGAACCGGATCACCTGCGGGTCGTGGTCACTGGCCTGGTCGGCGAACTCCGCGTTGATGTGGACGACGTCGTAGTCCACCCCGCGCGGCGCCCGCGAAGCCAGGATGTGGTCCAGCACCTGCGACTGGCCCTCGAAGACGTAGCTGTAGCGCTCGGCTTCGGGCACCGACGCGATGAGGTCCTTGAGCGCACCGCCCGCGGTGAGCGTCTGGACCGCCGGCGAGAACGGGTAGTCGTTCAGGTCACCCGCCACCACGATGTTCGCGTTGCGATCGGCCGCCAGCAGCGCATCGACGAACCCGCGCAGCACCGTCGCCTGCTTCGCCCGCTGCACCTCGGAACTGCGCGCCGGCGGCTGGAACCGGCCGTGCGTCGGCTGGTCGCCACCCTTGGAGTTGAAGTGGTTGGCGATGACGAACACCGTGCGGCCTTTGAAGACGAACTCGCCCGCCAGCGGCTTGCGGCTGGTCGTCCACGCCTCGTTCGCGGGGTCGACGCGGCCCGGCGACGCCGTCAGGTGCGCCTTGCCGTGTTCGCGCACGACGCCGACGGCCGTGGTCGACGTCCCACCCGGACGATCCACAAAGGACACGCGGGCCGGGTTGAACAGGAACGCCACCCGGATGTTGCCACCCGGCTGCCCGCCGTCGGAGTCGTTGACCGGGTCGATCTCGCGCCACTGGTAGCGCGGGCCGCCCTTGGCCACGATCGCGTCGGTGAACTTCTGCAGCGTCTGGTCGGCGGCCACCGTGCCGTCGTCGGTCGCGCCCGAGTTGTCCTGGATCTCTTCCAGGTTCACGATGTCCGGCGTCGCCAGGTGCGTCACGATCGCCTCGCCGAGGCGGTCGTACTTCGCCTGCGGGTCGCCCGGCGCGAGGTTTTCGACGTTGTAGGTGGCGACCGCGAGCTCACCGGTCCGCTGCTTGCGGGTGGTCTCGCCCTGCAGCCCGTTATCCTTTTCGGTGCCAAGGACGCTGGCGAACAGCGTGTAGCCACCGAAGTTGCTGTACTCGACCGGCCCGGACGTGGTGCCGGTCAGCACGTCACCGACGTTGAGCTTCGGGAACGGCCGCTCGGCGAACGGGATCAGCGACGAAACCTTCATGACCCCGCTGTTGAGCTGGTCGTACCCCAGGTAGACGCTGCCGCCGCGGACCGACCTGTGCTGGTCCGGCTTCGACGTCACGTACAGCTCGTTGAACGAGTTCGACGGACCGACGACCCGCGCGTCGGTGATCGAAACGATCTCGCTCTCGTGCGCCTCCCAGAAGTCCAGCGCGTACTTCGACGGCTCCAGGGTGAGCGGTTCGATGTTGCCGCCGGGCGACGGCGCGTACGTCGTCGGCACGGTGTCCGGGTTCAGCACGGTCGGCGCCGGGAGGGCGTTCCCGTGCGAGTCGACCGTCCACTGTGCACTGCTCAGCTCGGTGAGCGACTGGTAGTTCGACGTCGCGGGCGCGTCCGGGTAGAACTCGCGCACGGTGCCGGTCGCGGTCACCGCGTCGCCGGCCGCGACGGCCGGGCTGGTCGAGCCGGTGAACACGAACAGGCCCTCGCTGGTGCGCGGGTCGCTGTCCGGGTTCGGGTCGGTGAGCCAGAAACCCCGCGACGAGCCGAACGTCCGGGTCGCGGTGACGACACCGGTGACGCCGGAGACCTTCTTGTCCTTGAAGGGCGAAATCCGTGTGGTGCCCTGGATGTCGTGGATCTTCGCCGGGGTCGGCGCCGGGCCGGTGTCCCCGCCGGTCGACTCGCCCGCGGTGTTGGTCGGCGTCGGCGCGCCGGCGCTGAAGTCGGCGGAGTTGTCGTCGGTGTCGGCCAGTGCCGCACCGCGCGCGACGGAGGTCGTGTTCGACGGCGCCGCGGTCGGGCTGCCCTCGCGCACGGTCGCCGCGCCGAACCCGACGAGGTCCTTGATCCGCGGGTCGGCGGCGCAGTCGGCGACGGTCTTGCAGGTCAGCGCGGTGGTGCCGGAGACGAGGGCGATCGTGCCCGCGGTGGCCGACATCGCGATCGTGCCGGTCGCGTCCGGCGTGGGCAGCTCGACGGTGCCGCCGGCGCCCTTCCCCTCGGCCACGAGGTAGCGGCCGCCCGGTGCGACGCTGCCGGCCAGCGGCGTCACCTGCCAGGTGCTCGACGGGCTCGCCGAGCCGGGCAGGTATTGGACGCTGAAGCCGGCGAGGCTCGCGGCGGCCGCGCCGCGGTTGGCGAGCTCGACGAAGTCGCTGGTGAGCGTCGCTCCGGAGTTGCCACCGCCGCCGTAGACCTCGGCGATGACCGCGTCGGCGCTCGGTGTGGCGAGCGCGGCCGGTGCGGCCACGCCGCCGAGCACCAGGCCCGACGCGACGGCCACCGTGAAGGCGGCCTTGGATCTGTGGGTCTTGGTCACCCTGAGTCCCCTTTGTGCTTGAACAGTCGTGGCATAGTCCCCCGAACAAGTGAGGAGGAGGAAGACAAAGGTGCAACGATTCGTAACAACTACTTTCGTCGTCACTCACTCGGCAGAGCAGGTTTCGTGATCACCCTCGTCCTCGGCGGAGACGTCGCCCTCCCCGCTCGCACCACCCTCACGACCGCCTTCGGCCGGCTGAACCCGCTGCTCGACGGGGCCGACCTCCGGTTCGTCAACCTCGAAGGCCCGGTCGACGCGGCGGCGGCCGAAGGGCTGAAGTCGGCCGGCATCGACGTCGTCTCGGTCGCCAACGACGCACCCCACTCGCCGGCGAGCCTGGCGGCCCTCGACCACGCCGGAATCGCGCACTGCGGGGCCGGCGCGAATCTCGACGCCGCGCACGCACCCGCGGTGCTCGAACGATCCGGCGAAAAGGTGGCATTTCTCGCGTACACCTCGATTCGCGCCCACGGCCAAGCCGCCCAGCCGGACTCGCCGGGGGTCGCGCAAGCGTTTGCGACGACGGCCTACCAGCCCGACCCCCGCGTCGGGGAGATCCCGGGCCGTCCGCCGCTCGTCCGGACGGCACCGGTCCCCGAGCACCTCGAACGGCTCGTCGCCGACGTGAAGCGCGCGAAGGCGGCCAACGACCACGTCGTCGTCTCGATGCACTGGGGGCTGCCGGGCCCCGACCTGGCCGAGTACCAGGTCGCGTACGGGCGCGCCGCGCTCGACGCCGGCGCCGACCTGGTCGCCGGGCACGGGCCGCACACCATCCAGGCCGTCGAGGTGTACCGCCGCCGTCCGATCCTCTACAGCCTCGGCAACCTCGTCGCCGGCCGGCCGGACGGGCTGCTGGCCGGGTGCATGTTCGGCGCCGAACCGCGGCTCGAGCTGATCCCGGTGCGGCGGAACGCCGGCAACGAGTGCGAACCGCTCGCCGGGGACGAAGCGGACAAGGTGCTGCGGTACGTGGCGGAAGCCTCGGCACCGCGGTCGGCGAAGGTGTCCGTCCAGGGCGGAATCGCGTCGGTTGTTGTTGGTGCGTAACGGATTGCGCGCAGCCTGTGACAACGGCACACCGGCGTGTCACCCATCCGGCGCATCTGCCTTAAATGAAGGTCAAGGGTCGGAACAACCTGCGTGAAGCGGCGGTACGGTCTGCGTGAGCCGCCGGAAAAGTGGCACAGACCACTCCCCGACAGCTCTCGGTCGGCACAACACGGGGGGAGGGAGAACGATCATGTGGGGGTTGATTGTTTTCAGCTGCGTGTTCGTGCTGGTGCTGGGGATAGCCGCGGTCGTGGACCTTCGGGACCACGACCGCGGCGAACACCGGGTCTAACGCGCCGCCTGCCTCGTCCGGTACCGGCCCAGCAGCGTCCGCGCGCCGGCCAGCGCCACCCGCCCGGCACCCTTCGCGCTCGCGGCCAGCACCGTCGTCCAGTCGAAGTAGTCGCGCCAGAGCACGATCCGGCCCGCCTCGACCTCGAACGTGCCGCACACCCAGAACTCCGCCTCCCACGCGCCGCGGCGCAGCACGTCGGTGCGTTCGGTGAGCACGACGTTGCCGTCCGCGGCGATGTGGTGGGTCCGCGCCTCGAACCCGGAGCCGTACTTGGCCATCGCCCGCAGTTGTTTTTCGAAGGCCGCGAGACCGCGGGCGGGCGGCAGGGGCACGTTCTGGTACACGATGTCGCTCGCCACGAACGTCAGCGCGCGGTCGACGTCGAGGTCTTCGAGTGCCTTGAGGAAACCGGTCACCACTGCTTTGGGTTCATCGGTCATACGGCCAGGCTACTGCTCAGTAGGGGCGATCGCCCGCGATGGCGACGCGCTCGGCGATCCGGACGTGCGGGTGGTAGTCGTTGACCGCGTAGTGCTGCGTCACGCGGTTGTCCCAGAACGCGACCGAGTTCGGCCGCCAGCTGAACCGGACCTGGAATTCGGGCGTGTGAGCCTGCAGGAACAGGTACCGCAGCAGCCGGTCGCTTTCGGCGCGGTCCAGGCCGGCGATGTGCGTGGTGAACGCCTGGTTGACGAACAGGGTGCGCCGCCCGGTCTCCGGGTGCGTCCGGACCACCGGGTGCGCCACCGGCGGGAAGCGGTCCTGCCACCGCGCCAGCAACGCGGGGTCGGAGAACCGGTCGAAGCCGGGGAGGTAGTCGTGCACCGCGGTGAGCCCGTCGATGCGGGCGCGGACGTCTTCGGGCAGGTTGTCGTAGGCGGCGGCCATGTCGGCCCAGATCGTGTCGCCGCCGACGGGCGGCACCTCGATCAGCCGCAGCACCGAACCGAGCGCCGGGTTCGGCCGCCAGGTGACGTCGGTGTGCCAGATGTTCTCGTAGCCGGGCATGGCCGCGGTGCGCTCGAAGCGCGTGACGGCGTCGTCGTCGCCCTGCGGGATGAACGGGTTGGTCTCCAGCTCGCCCCAGTTCGCGGCGAACGCGCGCTGCTGCGCCGAGGTGATGTCCTGGTCGCGGAAGAAGAGCACCTTCCACTCGAGGAGCGCCTGGTTGAGCTCTTCGCGCAGGTCGGGACCGACCGTCGCGCCGAGGTCGACGCCGTCGACCTCGGCGCCGATCACCCGGCCCAGCGGGCGGAGGGTGAACAGTTCGTACTGCTTCCGCTGCGGTTCCCGGAGCATCCGGGGGCCTTCGACGATGCCATCCGCGGGCGTGACGGCCTCGCGCAGCTGAATCCGGGCAGGGAGCTCTAAGGACATGGTTGTGCTCCAAGGGTTTTCGGGGAATCGGACGCCGGGTTCGCGTCAGGCGGGCGGCGAACCCAGGCGGCCGCGGCGCAGCAGGAGCGCCACGACGCCTTCCCCGATCGACCGCGCGAGCGCCCGGATCGGCGTGCTTTCCGAGGTGGCGGGCATGTGTTCATGGTCGCCTTCTTCCCGATGCGCGGTCAAGACGTCCACTTGGTGGAACGCGGCCAACGCCGCAGGTCACCGCGATGCGGGCGGCCCGGGAGCATGAGGCAAGATCTTCCCCGATCGAGTGAGCGCCCTTGATGACGGAGGTCCCTAATGCCGGCAGGCAGAGGCTCGCGGATCAGTGACACCCCGGGGCGCCCTCCCGGTGGCTTCGCCACCCGGAACCCCCCGGAGAAGGCGGACCGGCTGCGCGGCGCCGCCGATCTGCTCGACCAGGCCGCGGCCGCCGACGACAAGGCCGCGGGGAGGTTCGCCGAAGCCCGCGTCGAATCGACGCCGTTCGGCATCTCCCCGCAGGCCCGTGAACTGGCCGCGCGCTGGGCCACGGCGCTGGCGGCGCGCGAGGCGGACGCGCGGGTCCTCGGCGACGCGACGTCCGACCTGGCCGGCCGGCTGCGCATGACGGCGGTGAGCACCCGGAGCACCGGGTTCCGGGGGCGGTTAGCGGTGGCACCGTGACCACTGAGGTCTTCGAACACCCGGCGCTCGCGTCGGCGGCTTCGCAGCTGTCCGCGTTGCGCGCGGCAGCAGGCCGGCTCGGCGTCGCGGACCCGGTGGCGGCCCTGCGGCACCTCGACTGCGCACCGGCGTCGATCCGCTCGTCCGCCACCGCGGTCGACACCGGCGCGCTGGGCGTGACCGCGGCGCAGGCCGAGTTCCGCGCCGGCGTCGAGCGCGCCGAAAACGCCGGCAGCACCGAAGCTTTCGGCACCTGGGCGGACACAGTGGACGGTCAGTACGCGGCGGCGGCGCGGGCGGCCGCGGAAACGGCGGCGCTGGGCGTCCGCATTGCCGAACGGCTGGACGAGCTGGCGGTGGCCGCGGCCGAGGAGGTGTGCGCGCTCGCTGCCGCCGCCGCGGCCCCGGTGTCGGCGGTGCTGGCCGGCGACCGCTCGGCCGAGGTGGTGAGCGAGGTCGGCACCGCGTGCACGGCGGTGCTCCGGGCCGTGCGGGAGAAGATCGCGGCGCTGACCGCGCTGGCGGCCGAGCTGGAGCCGTTGACGGCCCCGGCCGTCGAACTCAGCTGAAGTGCTCGCGGGCCCACTCCGCGAACGGCCGCGCGGGATGCCCGGTGACGCGGGGGACGTCCAGCGAAACGGGTTCCGGATCCTCGACGAGTGACGCCCAGTGATCCACGGCGCTCGCCGCGAATTCCGCACCCAGGTAGGAACTCAGCTGCGCTTTCGCCTCTTCCGGCGGCTGTTCCTCCCACCTGACGGGTGATCCGAGCGCTTCACCGATGAGCCGCGCCTGTTCGGCCTGCGTGACGGATTCCGGTCCGGTGACGAGGTAGATCTGCTTCGTGTGGTCCCCGGTGAGCGCCTCGACGGCCATGTCGGCGACGTCGCGTTCGTGGACGACCGACCGTCTCGCCTGCCCGTAGGCGGCCCGGACCACGCCGGTTCGCGCCTGCTGCGCCCAGGCGAGCGCGTTGGTGGCGAGGCCGGTGACGCGGAGGAAGGTCCAGTCGCCGGTGACCTTTTCGACGGCGGCCTCGACGTCTCCCCAGACGCCCCCGTCTTCGGCGGACATGGCGGAGAGGTAGACGATTTTCTTGCCTCTGAAGGGTTCCACGGCCCGCTCGATGCCGTCGGCGGTGAAGAAGGGCCACAGCAGGTAGACGGCGTCGACGCCTTCGGCGGCCTTCGCGGGATCGGTGAGGTCGCCCTGGACGACGTCGACGCCGTCCGGGGCCTTCGAGGCATCCCGGACGAGGACCCGGACGTCGGCGCCCGCGTCCTTCAGCCCGGCGACGACGTGCCGTCCGGTGTGGCCGGTGGCTCCGGTGACGAGAACGGTCATTGGTGTGCTCCTGGTGATCGGCTGGTGTCGCCCACGGTCACACTTCAAGAGCCCTTCAAGTCAAGCGGACGGCTCAGCTCGTCCCGCGCGGCGTCGAGGAAGGCGATCTTCGGGCCCCTGAGGTGGTCCCACAGCGAGCCGTCGGCGGGTTCCTGCCAGAGAACGTGGTCCAGCGCCTTGACGTAGGCGCGGGCCAGGCCGTGCAGGGCCGAGGCGAACAGGACGTGGATCATCCGTTCACAAACCCACAGCTCGTCGACGACATCGAGGGCGGCCTTGTTCCAGTCCGGCGACGTCGGCTCGCGGTCCTCGGCCGCCCGTTCGGCCTGCTGGGCGACGCGGATGAACTGGCGCAACAGGTCCACCTGCTCCTCACGCCGCTTGTCGGCGCGCTCGGCGGCCAGCCGTCGCCGCTCGCTGCGCTCGTTGCGCCGTTGCACGGTGGTCTGCACGAGGTAGGACAGGCCGCCACCGAGCACCACGCCGGCCAGGGAGAGGATCGCGAGCCACACCTGCATGCCGCACTTCTTACCAAAGCACAGCAAAACACCCGGCGCCTTCGAGAAGATCGCCGGGCGTTTTGCCGGTAAGAGCGGACCTGCGGGGACGTCTTTCAAACCCGGCCAACCGCCACGGTGACCACCACCGGGGGTCCGGGGGCGAAGCCCGCCGGGCGGGGTCTGGGGGTTGCACCCCCAGAAAACACGGCGAGCGAGGCACGCCGACGCTTTCCGTCGGCACACCTCGCCCACTCGCGAGCGGTGGCGGTGGGATTTGAACCCACGGACGGGGATTAGCCGTCACACGATTTCGAGTCGTGCTCCTTCGGCCGCTCGGACACGCCACCGCAAAGAACAATACCGGAGGCCCCTGCCGCCCCTCACGAGGGGTCGGCTACCTCGGCGCGGCGGATCGCGAAGTACGTCTCCAGCAGCCCCGCGCACTCCTCCACCAGCACGCCTCCGTGCACCTCCGGCCGGTGGTTGAGACGGCGGTCACGCACCACGTCCCACAGCGACCCCACGGCCCCCGTCTTGGGCTCCCACGCCCCGAACACCAGCCGTTCGATGCGCGCCAGGACCAGTGCGCCCGCGCACATCGTGCACGGCTCCAGCGTCACCGCCAGCGTGCAGCCCTCGAGCCGCCAGCCGTCGCCGGCCACGGACGCCGCCGCGCGCAGCGCCAGGATCTCCGCGTGGGCCGTCGGGTCGCCCAGCTCGGTGCGCGCGTTGCGGGCCGCGGCCAGGGGGACGCCGTCGGGGCCGAACACCACCGCCCCGATCGGCACGTCCGAGCCCGGGGCCCGCGCCGCTTCCAGCGCGGCCTCCACGGCCTCGGTGTCGGACGGGCGTCTCAGAGCTCGTCCAGGAGCTTGGCGAACTCGCTGCCGAACCCGCAGCGCTGCGCGACCATCTGCAGCTGCTCGTCCGGGTACAGGTCGACCTCGCCGACGATCACCTCCAGCTCCGGCCCGGGCAGCCCGAGATCGGCCAGGATCTCCAGGTCGCCTTCGGGCCAGACGGAGTCGTCCTCCTCGTCCGGCGGGTCGACGCGCAGGACGTCGAGGACGTCCGCCGCGATGTCGTAGTCCAGCGCCGCCGCCGCGTCCGAGAGCAGCAGCGACGGCCCCCGCGGGCTCGGCCGGACGATCACGAAGAACTCGTCGTCGACCGCCAGCAGGCCGAAGCTCGCGCCGGTGGAACGTAGTTTGCCCAGCTCCGTGATCGCCGCGTCGAGCTCGGTCAACGCCCCCGGGTCGAGCGCACTGCACCGCCACCGACCGTCTTCTCGGACCACAGCCACCGCGAAGCCCGTGACCGGCTCATCCACCGCCATGCGCACACCGTATTCCGCCGGTCGATCTCGCGCACGCACGGTGCGCCCGAAGCGCCGCATGCGGCACTATCGGGACCATGACCGGCCCCACCGACCTGCCCACCTTGCCCGGCACGCCGTTCGCCGGGCTCCTCGACGACGCGCGGGCACTGCAGGACCGCACAGTCGCCCTCCGGCGGGCCGTGCACCGCCACCCGGAACAGGGCCTCCACCTGCCGCGCACGCAGGCGGCGATCCGCGAGGCGCTCGACGGCCTGCCGCTCGAGATCACCGAAGGCAAGGCCACGACGTCGCTGACGGCCGTCCTGCGCGGCGCGCAGGACGGTCCCGCGGTGCTGCTGCGCGGCGACATGGACGCGCTGCCGCTGACCGAGGAGACCGGCCTCGAGTTCGCGTCGGAGGACCCGGAGTCGATGCACGCGTGCGGGCACGACACGCACGTCGCGATGCTCGCTTCGGCGGCGCGGCTGCTCGCGGAGCGCCGCGAGCGGCTGGCCGGGTCGGTCGTGTTCATGTTCCAGCCGGGTGAGGAGGGTCACCACGGCGCCCGGTTCATGATCCACGAGGGCGTGCTCGACGCGGCCGGGACGCGGGTCGAGCGCGCGTTCGGCCTGCACATCCTCGCCAACGCGCCCAGCGGGCTGCTGCAGCTGCGGCCCGGCCCGCTGATGGCTTCGGCGGACTCGTTCCACGTGCGTGTCACGGGCAAGGGCGGCCACGGCTCCGCACCGCAGCACACGATCGACCCGGTGCCCGCCGCCGCGGCCATGGTCGGGGCGCTGCACACGATGATCACGCGCCGGGTGAGCGTGTTCGACCCCGCGGTGCTCTCGGTGACCCGGATCCAGGCCGGCACGACGACGAACATCATCCCGGAGACCGCCGAGCTCGAGGGCACGATCCGCGCGCTGTCCGAGCACACGCGCGCGCTGGTCCGCGCCGAGCTGCCGAAGGTGTGCGAGCAGGTCGGCGCGGCCTACGGCTGCCGCGTGGTCGCCGACGTCGAGCCGGGCTACCCGGTGACGGTCAACGACGACCGGATCGCGGCCGAGGTGCTGCGGCTCGGCGCGGAAGTGCTGGGTCCGCGCAACGTCGAGCTGCTCGCCGACCCGCTGATGGGCGCCGAGGACTTTTCCTACGTCCTGCAACGCGTCCCCGGCGCGTACGCGTTCCTCGGCGCGTGCCCGCCCGGCGTCGACCCCGCCGAAGCGGCGGCGAACCACTCCAACCGGGTGCTCTTCGACGAGGACGCGATGCCCAGCGGCGTCGCGATGCTCGCCGCCTTCGCGCTCGACGCCCTGCGTCAGGGCCCGGTCCGCGACGGGCGGCCGTCCTCCAGGTGACCGGCGAACCGGCGGCGCCACCCCGGCGTCTCGAACGTGACGTCGTACCAGCCGTTGCTCGTCGGCACCGGGAACTCGTGCGCGCCACCCGGCGGGAGGGTGACGTCGTTCAGCGTGACCGGTGACGGCCCGCGGTTGGTCACCGTGACCCGCAGCGCGGGGGTGTCGCCGAACGTGACGGCCGCGTCGAGGCCCAGGCCGCCCGAGGCCTCGACGACGAACCCGTTCGGGCCGTGGACGGCGACGTCGTAGGTCCCGTTGTGCGCGACCTCGCCGGTCAGCTCGCTCTTCGGGCCGACGTCGAAGCGTTGCGACGTCCCGCCGTCGTGGTAGGCGTACGCGGCCAGCTGCAGCGCCTGCGTCCCGTGGTTGGCCAGGTGCAGCTTCAGGACGTTCGCCTCGGCGGCGGCCCACGCGACCGGCTGGTACGGCAGCGGGCGCGCCTTCGCCGTGCCGGGGTCCTGCACCAGCGCGCCCGGCCCCAGCCCCGGCTTCGGCAGCCGCCTCTGCGTGCGGTCGGCTTCGGCGCGCAACGCCCCCGCGTCCGGCAGGAGCGGGATGGTCGTGTCGGGGTTGCGGAAGTCGAAACAGCTGGTCAGGTCGCCGCAGATGGCCCGGCGCCAGGCCGAAATGTTCGGTTCCCGCACGCCGGTCCAGGTCTCCAGGAAGCGCAGCACCGACGTGTGGTCGAAGACCTGGGAGTTCACCCAGCCGCCGCGGCTCCACGGCGAAACGACGGTCATCGGCACGCGCGGGCCGAGCCCGATCGGGACGGGCGCGCCGGACGGCAGGCCCTTCTCCGGCCGGTTCCCGGGCAGGTACTCGCCGGGGGTGCCGGGCGGCGGCGTCGGCGGGACGACGTGGTCGAAGAAGCCGTCGTTTTCGTCGTAGTTGACGAAGACGATGGTCGACTCCCACAGCTGCGGGTTGTCCCACAACGCTTTCAGCATGCGCTGGATGTACGCGGCGCCGTCGACCGGCCGGGCCGCGGGGTGCTCGCAGTAGCCGTACGGGGCCACGACCCAGGAGACCGCGGGCAGCGTCCCGGCCGCGCAGTCCGCGAGGAAGTCGGCCAGCACGTGGTCGAGGTCCTTCCCCTTGCCCGAGTCGGGAAGGAGCTTCTTGCGCAGGTTCGCGCGCTCGGCCAGCCGGCGCTTCACCGGGTCCATCGAGTACAGCGCGTCGTGGAAGTTCTGGAACAGCCAGAGCGGGTTGTCGCCGTAGTCACCGACGAAGTGCTCGGGGACGCCGCGCTCCTCGTCGTTCGCGTAGATCCGCCACGAGACGCCCGCGGCCTCGAGCCGTTCGGGGTAGGTCGTCCAGCGGAAGGACGGTTCGTAGTCCGGCGCGTTGTGCGTCGCGGGGCCGCCGGCCAGTCCGTCGGGGTCGATCGTGCCGGTCCAGTGGTAGAGGCGGTTCGGGTGCGTCGGGCCCTGGATCGAGCAGAAGTAGGCGTCGCACAGGGTGAAGGCGCTCGCCAGCGCGTGCTGGAACGGGATGTCTTCGCGCGTGAAGTACCCCATCGTCATCGGGGTCTTCGCCGCGATCCAGCGGTCGTACGCGCCGCCGTTCCACGCCCGGTGCGTGCTGTTCCAGTCGTGCGGCAGCTCCCCGAGGTCCTGACCGTCCACAACGGACGTGTCGATCCGGAACGGCAGCACCGGGCCGCCCCGGTCGCCGCGCTGGTGGAAGACGTCGCGCAGCGCCGCGCGGTCGCCGAAGCCCCGGACGCCGGCCATGGTGCCGTAGTAGTGGTCGAACGACCGGTTCTCCTGCATGAGCACGACGACGTGGCGGACGTCCTCGATCGTGCCCTTCCGCGGCGCCGGAGCGCAGGCCGCGGACAGCGCACCGGCCGCCGTGACCGCGGCCGCACCGCCCAGCACCGTGCGACGCCGGATCCGGCCCATGCCCACCTCCTCGTCCCGGCCGGTGGCCCGGCCGAGGGGGTACGTTCGCCACCGAGAGGCGAAGCCGTGCTCCGGTCGCCTTCGCACCGACGACCGACCTCGAGCGCTCGCGCGCCTTCTACACGGATGTCACCGGGCTCGAGTTCATCGAGCAGACCCCCTTCGCGTGTGGTTCCGCAGTGCCGCCACCGGTGGTGGCCGCACCTACGACACGCTGCCACAAGCCACCGACAAAATCCGGGCAGCCGAGTTCACTGGAAATTAAACAACAGTGTTGATTTAATGCCTCCATGACCGAAGCCGACCGCCTCGCCCAGCTCGCCGAGCAGGAGGAACGCCTCCAGTTCACGAAGTTCGACAACGAGACCGCCCTCGCCCTCGGCCAGCAGCTGCTGACGGCCGCCCGTGACCGCGGGCTGCCGGTGACGATCTCGATCCGGCGCAACGGCCAGCGGCTCTTCCACGCCGCGCTGCCCGGGACGTCGGCCGACAACGACGCCTGGATCGACCGCAAGAGCCGCGTGGTCGACCGCTACGGGCACAGCTCGTTCTTCGTCGGCACCCAGTTCCGCGCCAAGGGCGGCTCGTTCGAGGAGCACTCCCGCCTCGACCAGGACCGCTACGCGGCGCACGGCGGCGTCTTCCCGGTGCTGGTGCGCGGGGTCGGGCCGGTCGGCACGGTCGGCGTGTCCGGGCTCCCGCAGGCCGACGACCACGCCTTCGTCGTCGAGCAGCTGGAGCTGTTCCTGGCCTCCTGAAATTTCTCCCGGCGGGTTTGTCGAACGGGGGCGGCCCCGTCCGACGGGTCAGGCAGGCCCGATCCGAAGGAGAAACCATGGGCAACCTCACCGTGACGACGTTCCTGACCCTCGACGGCGTCCACCAGGCACCCGGCGGCCAAGAGGAGGACACGTCGGGCGGCTTCGAACTCGGCGGCTGGGTGACGCCGTTCTACGAGGAGGACATGGCGCGGTTCGCCGCGGAGTGGATCTCCCGCGCCGGCGCGTTCCTGCTGGGGCGGCGGACGTACGACATCTTCGCCGCGCACTGGCCGAAGGTCACCGATCCCGCCGACCCGATCGCGTCCCGGCTCAACGGCCTGCCGAAGTACGTGGCGTCGCGGACGCTGACGGACCCGGCGTGGTCCGGCACGTCCGTCGTGGACGGCGACGTCGTCGAGTTCGCCCGCGAGCTGAAGTCCCGGTACACCGGCGAAATCCAGGTGCACGGGAGCGGTGCCCTGCTGCAGACGCTGATCGCGCACGACCTGGTGGACGAGTACCGGCTGTGGCTGTACCCGGTCGTGCTGGGCCAGGGCCGCCGGCTCTTCCCGGACGGCGTGGTGCCGAAGGCGTTCGAGCACGTCGAAACCCGGCGCACGGCCGCGGGGGTGACCGTGCTCGTGCTGCGCCCGGACGGAAAGCCGCGGTTCGACACGTTCCGGCTCGCGGAGTCGTAAAAGGAATGGCGGCCCCTGTTACCGTCGAAGACATGAAGCGCGCTGTTTCCACGACGACGCCGGAGAGTGTCCCGGCGCGCTGAACGACGTTTCCAGCCCGGGGCGGGTGCCCCGGGCTTCGTCTTGTGGTCTCCCGCCCCGCCGTCCACGAGGGAGTCCACCATGCCCGACCACCGCAAGCTCGGCCGCGAACTCGGCCTGTTCGGCACCGACCCGCTGATCGGCGCCGGCCTGCCCTACTGGCTGCCCGACGGCGCGATCGTCCGCCACAGCCTGGAGGAGTACGTCCGCGACCTCGAACGGCGCGCGGGCTACCGGCACGTCCATTCGCCGGTGCTCGGCAAACGCGAGCTGTACGAGATCTCCGGGCACTGGTCGCACTACCGCGACGACATGTACCCGCCCATGGACGTCGGCGGCGAGCAGCTGGTGCTGCGGCCGAGCCTGTGCCCGCACCACGCGTTGATCTACCGCTCGCGCGGCCGCAGCCACCGCGAACTGCCGCTCCGGATCGCCGAAATCGGCGGGATGTACCGGGCCGAGCTCTCCGGCGTGCTCGGCGGGCTGAACCGGGTGCGCGCGATCCAGCTCAACGACGCGCACGTCTTCTGCACCCCCGAGCAGGTCGAAGCCGAGGCGGCCGCCGCGTTCGCCCTGATCCGGCGCGCCTACGACGCACTCGGCATCAGCGCGGCGCGCTACCGGCTGTCCCTGCCCGGACCCGGCGGCAAGTACGTGCCCGGGAACTGGGACGGCGCCGTGGAAATCCTCCGTTCGGTGCTGGCCGGCCTCCCGTACGACGCGGTCGAGGGCGAAGCGGCCTTCTACGGACCGAAGATCGACGTCCAGGTCACCGACGGCGCGGGCCGCGAATCGACCCTGTCCACCGTCCAGGTCGACTTCCACCAGCCCGCGCAGTTCGGCCTGGAGTACGTGGGCGCGGACGGGGCGAAGCACCGGCCGGTCATGGTGCACCGGAGCATCATCGGCAGCGTCGAACGCGCGGTGGCGCAGCTGATCGAGGTCCACGGCGGCGCGTTCCCGGCCTGGCTGGCCCCGGTGCAGCTGAGGCTGCTGCCGGTGTCGGCCGCGGAGCTGCCGTACGCGCGCGAGGTACTGGACCGGTGCGGCGAGGTGCGGGCGGAGATCGCGGCGGACGGAAGCGTCGGCGCGCGGATCCGGGACGGGCGGCTGGTGCCGTTCCAGGCCGTGATCGGGCCGCGCGAAGCAGCGGCGCGGGAGCTTTCCGTGCGGTTGCGCGACGGAAGCCGGCTGGACGCCGCTCCTGCTTCGGACGTGCTGGCGCGGATCGGTGCCGAGGTCAGGAGGCCGTAGCGGAGTTCAGGACCGCGATCCGCCGCGTGCGACGGGCGCTGTGGGGCCGGCGTCGGCAAGCCGTGGCCGCCATCAGCCGCCCGCGACGGACGCCGTCGAACCGCCGAGGCAGGCGCCGGCCTGCCCATCGCCGCGATCCGCTGCGCGAGGGGCGCCCGCGGGACTGCCGGGCCGGCGTCAGCAGGCCGTGGCCGCGGTCAGCCAGTCGAGCGTCGGTGTCAGGCTTTCCGGCGCCGCCCAGCCGTTGATCACCGCGAGCAGCTCCAGGTACCGCTCGCGCCGCGGGTCGTGCACCACGCCGAGCCATTTCCGCAGCTCGGCGGGGTCACGCCCGAGCCCGTCGACGATCGCGGCGGCCTGCGGCGAGCCGGGGTCGATCCCCGCCGCCAGCGCCGGCGCAACCGCCTCGCGCACCTCGGCGGCCAGGTCCCGCCGCAGCCCGCCTTCGTGCCGGTCCACCAGCCGTCGCACGGCGGCGCGGAAGTCCGCGTCCCGCGTCAGCTCGGCCAGTTCGATCCAGGCGTCGAGCTGGCCGGGACTCGGGTCCTCGGGCAGTTCCGGGGTCAGCGTGCGGACGATCCCGGCGAGCTCGGGCCGGTCGCCCATCACCTCGGCGAGGAACTCGCCCACACACTCCAGTTCGGACAGCCGGGCCAGTTCGCGCACGAGTCTCGTCTCCTCCGTGGTCGCGCCGCGGGCGGCGATCGCCGTCCACACCGCGTGCCGCAGGCGCAGCACGCGGATCTCCGTTTCCAGCGCCTCGACGTGCGCCGCCGCGATGTCGGCGACGGTCGTCTCCCCCTCGACGATCCGGCGGACCGCGGCGAGGCCGAGACCGAGCTCGCGGAGCGTGCGGACGAGCTCGAGCCGGGCGAGCGCGCCGTCGTCGTACCGCCGGTGACCTGCGGTGTTGCGGCCGGACGGCGGCACGAGGCCGTGGTCCGAATAGAACCGGACGGCTTTGGTCGTCAGCCCGGTCCGGCGGGCCAGGTCGCCGATCGAGTAGCGCATGCCGCCAGCGTGACACCTCCCCTCGGGGGAGGCGCAAGGATCGGATTCGCCCGATCGTGTCGATCACATGTTCGATGATTGGCGGTAAAGTCGATCACACGAGCTCAGGTTTCCTCCCGGATCCGGGTCACCAGCTGGGTCGGGTTCACGAACCGCAACGCAACGAGAAGGAGCACGAGCATGGAAGCGGTGTAGATGGTCGCCATGGCGTCGACGGACTGGTTGGCGCGGATGCCGGCGGCGAACACGGAGTTGTAGAGCGCCACCACGAGGGTCGTCGAGTCCGGGCCGGCGGTGAGGAAGGTCAGCTCGAACATGCCGACCGTGCGCACCAGCACCAGGATCGACGCGGCCAGGATGCCCGGCAGCAGCAGCGGGCCGAGGATGCGGGTGAACACCGAGACGGTCCGCGCGCCGGACATGCGGGCCGCGGCCTCGATCTTCGGGTCGATCTGCTCGATGAACGGCGTCATCGTCAGCACGACGAAGGGCACCGAGGGCACGAGATTGGCCAGGATGACGCCGGTGATCGTGCCGGCCAGGTGGAACTTGTACAGCACGGTGGCCAGCGGAATGCCGTAGGTGATGGGAGGGATCAGGATCGGCAGCACGAACAGCAGCATCACCAGGCGCTTGCCGGGAAACGAGCGGCGGGCCAGCGCGTAAGCGGCCGGGACACCGACAGCCACCGACACGGCGATCACCACGAGCGCGACGACCGCCGTCGTGAGGAGGACGTCCGACAGGCCGAACTCACGCCACGCGTCGGCGTACCAGTGGGTGGTGAAGCCGTCCGGGAGCCAGGTGCCGAACCACTGCGTCCCGAACGAGTCGACGACCACCGAGAGCACCACGCCGGCGAGGTTGACGAAGAAGAACACGACGACGGCCCAGACGACCCAACGTCCGGGACGCGCGACCCAACCCGTCATCCCTTGCCTCCGGTCGCTCCGCGGTACAGCGTGCCGCGCCACGCCATGACCAGGCCGATCACGATCAGCATGACCACCGCCATGAGCATCGCGACGGCCGAGCCCATCGAGTAGTCGTACTCCTCGAACGCGGCGTGGTAGGCGGCGATCGAGATGACGCGGGTCTCGTTCGCGGGGTCGCCGACGAGCTGCGCGCTCGGGAACACCGAGAAGGCCATGACGAACGAGAGGCAGAAGGTGATCGCCAGCCCGGGCGCCAGGAGCGGCAGCGTGATCCGCCGGAAGCGCTGGACGCCGTTCGCGCCGAGCGTCGCCGCCGCCTTCTCCAGGGAGGGGTCGATACCGGAGAGGTAGGACAACGTCAGCAGGAAGGAGAACGGGAAGCCGGTGATCACCAGGGAGAGGAGCACGCCGGTGTAGTTGTGGATCAGCGGCAGCGGCTGGTCGGTGACACCGAGGACGGTGAGCACCTTGTTCAGCCAGCCCGCCGGCCCGCCGTACATGATCAGGCCCTGTGCGGTGAGCACCGTGCCGAGCGTGATCGGCACGACCAGGATCGTCGTGAGGAGACGTTTGCCGCGGACGCGGCCGCGCATCACGTAGGCGATCGGGATGCTGGCGAGCACGTTGATCAGGGTCGCCGGGAGGGCGATGCCGAGCGTCGTCCAGATGGTGTCGCGCAGGTACGGGTCGTCGAAGAACCGCGCGTAGTTCGCGAAGACCCCGCCCTTGCGCGGCGCGAACGACAGTTGGAGGCCGTAGAGGAAGGGGTACAAGAACAGGCAGGCCGTGACGAGCAGGCCGGGCACCAGGAGCAGCAGGGTGCGATCGATGCCGCGTTCGGCGAGGCGGTGGCGCAGCGCCGGGCGCGCGGTGGCCACGGCGGTCATGGCGCGCCCTCCGCACCGCGGGCGGCACCGGTCGTCGGCGCGATCCGGGCGACACCGCGGGCGGCGCCGGTCGTCGGGGCGATCAGGGCGGTCATGGCGCGAACACCAGAACCCGCTCGGCCGGGACACCGATCTTCGCCGTGTCACCCGGGGCGAGGCGCTTGTCGGTCCGGAAGTACACCGGCTCGCCGGTCCCCAGCCGGGCGGAGACCGACAGCTCGCGGCCGTGGTACTCGACGATCTCGACCGTCACGTCGAGGGCGTTCTCCGTCCCGTCGCCGACCACGAAGTCCTCCGGGCGGATCGCCACCTTCGCCGGGCCCTCCGTGAGCGAGCCGCGGCCGGTGAGGCGGACTCCGCTGCCCTCCACGGTGACCGACGAGGCCGCCGCGGACGTCACCGTCACATCCAGGAGATTGCGATACCCCATGAAGGAGGCCACATAACCGTTCACAGGCTGGGCGTACACCTCCTCCGGCGTGCCGACCTGCTGGACCGCGCCCTCGCGCAGCACCACCAGGCGGTCGGCCAGCGACAGCGCCTCCTCCTGGTCGTGGGTGACGTACACCGTGGTCAGGCCGAGGGTCTGGTGGAGGCGGCGGATCTCCATCCGCATCTCGAGCCGGAGCTTGGCGTCCAAGTTGGACAGCGGCTCGTCCATCAGCACCACGGGCGGCTCGAGCACCACCGCGCGGGCGATGGCGACGCGCTGCTGCTGGCCGCCGGAGAGCTGCGCGGGGAACTTCGCCGCGTGCTCGGTCAGCTGCACCAGGCGGAGCGCTTCGTCGACGCGGCGGCGGGCCTCGGCGCGGGCGACCTTGCGCATCTTGAGGCCGAAGCCGACGTTGGCGCGGACGGACATGTGCGGGAACAGCGCGTAGTTCTGGAACACCATCCCGAACCCGCGCTGCTCCGGTGGCTGCCCGTCGATGCGGGTGTCGTCGAGCCAGATGCTGCCCGCGGTCAGGGGCAGCAGGCCGGCCAGGCAGTTGAGCGCCGTCGACTTGCCGCAGCCGGACGGGCCGAGCAGGGCCACGAACTCGCCCCTGGCGATGGTGAGGTCGAGGCCGCGCAGGGCGTTCGCGGTGCCGAAGCTCCTGGAGACGCCATCCAGCCGGAGCTGCCCGAACGTCACTTCTTCCCGACCTTCGAGCCGCCGACCAGCTGGTTCCACTTGTCGAACGCCTTGACCTGCTGCTCGGCCGGCAGCGACGTCTCCTTGGGGTACTGGGCGATCCACTGCTCGTACTCCGGGCGCCCGAACTGCCGAAGGGTGTCCTGGCTCTTCTGCGGCGCCATCTGCAGGGTGACGTCCTTGACCGCCGGGCCGGGGTAGAAGTACCCGTCGTCGTAGGCGATCGCCTGCTGGTCCGGCTTGAGCATCCACGCGACCAGCTGCAGGATCGCCGACTGCTGATCGGGCGAAAGCCCCTTGGGGATCAGGGCGTACTGGGCGTCGGTGACCCAGTGCATCGGCTGCATGATCGCGGTCTTGACCGTGTTCGGCACCGTGCCGAGCTTGCGCGGGTTGATGTCCCAGCCGGTGGTCGACATGATCATGTCCACCGCCCCGGACGCGAGGTTCTTCATCGTCTCCGTGGTGCCCGACGGGTAGTACTTCACGTACTTGCCGAGCTCCTGCAGGAACGCCCAGGTCTTGTCCCAGCCCTTGTCCGGGTCCTTCGGGTCCTTGTCGCCCAACAGGTACGGCAGGCCCATCAGGAACGTCCGGCCCGGGCCGGAGTTCGACGGCTGGGCGTACTGGAACTTCTCCGGGTGCGCCTTCGCCCAGTCGAGCAGCTCCTGCGGGGACGCGGGGGCGGCGGGCACCGCGCCGGGGTTGAACTCGAGCAGCGGGCCCGACGGGTAGTAGACGACCTCGACTCCGTAGCCGTTGGCCAGTTCCTGCATCTTCGCCGCGGGTTCCTGGTAGTTCTGCATCAGGTTCGGGAACCGGCTCGAAAAGTCCGGCAGGACCTTCGCCAGGGTGCCGTTCGCGATGCCGGCGGAAAGGCCGTCGGTCCCGCTCAGCACCAGGTGGGTCTGGGCGACACCGCCGTCCTGCTCGGCCTTCAGCTTGCCCGCCATGCTCGGCGCGGGCGCCGTCGAATAGGTGACCTTCGCGAGGACTTCGGGGTGCGCGGCCTTGAAGTTCTCGATCATCTGCTTGGTGAGCTGCAGGTTGCCCGCGACGTCGAGGATGTTCAGCTCGACCGGCTTGCTCGGTTTGTCCGGCACGGCTTGGGGCGCCGCCGCCTGGCCGCCGTCGCCGCCGGGTGCGCCGCAGGCCGCCAGACCCGCGGCGAGGCCCACCGCCAGCAACACTCGTCGGAATCGGAAGCTGGTGCAACGCTGCATGGCTGCCCCCTAGGTCCGTGATAATGTTGTATGTCGCATCGTATATCAGATCGGACATGCCAGTGGCGAGCACTTCTTCGGCCCGGAGGCCGCCGCCGCCCGTTTCGCGGACGGATTTCGTGCGTGACGCCATCAAGGAAGCGATCTTGAGCGGGGAGTTCGGGCCGGGCGAAACGCTCGTCGAAGCCGAGGTCGGCGCCCTGCTCGGGGTGTCGAAGACGCCGGTGCGCGAGGCACTGCGGATCCTGGCCGGTTCCGGTTTGGTCACGATGAGCACGTACAAGGGGGCTTCGGTCCGGGTCATGGACGCCGAGAGCGCGCACGCGGTGTACGACCTGCGCGCGCTGCTCGAGCCCGAAGCCGTCCGGCGGGCCGTCGAGCGGGGCACGGACTTCGGGGAGGCGCGGCAGGTGCTGGCCGGGGTCGGGACCGGCGCGGCGGCCGGCGACCGCGCGAAGGCCAGCCTGACGAACCGGCTGTTCCACCGCGCGCTCTACGCCGGGTGCGGGAACCCGCTGCTGGTCGAGGTCCTCGACGGCCTGCGCGACCAGGCCGCGCTGATCACCGTCACGGGCTGGGGCATCAGCCCCACCTGGCAAGGCGAAGCGGCCGAACACCGCGCGATCCTGAACGCCGCCGAGAGCGGCAACGCCCGGCAGACCGAACACCTGCTGCGCAAGCACATCACCGATTTCATCGGCCGGGTCGCCCTCGGGCTGCCCGGTGAACGCACCACCGAGACCGGCGATCCGAAGGGGGCCCGATGACGTTCGAGGAGCAGAGGCGGCGGCTTTCCGGGGTGGTGGCCATCCCGGTCACGCCGTTCGACGCCGAGGGCGCCGTCGACGGCCAGACGTACGCGAAACTGGTGGACCGGCTGATCACCGGCGGCGTCGAGGTCGTGACGCCGAACGGCAACACCGGCGAGTTCTACGCGCTCGACGCGGCCGAAGCGCGGCAGTGCCTGGAGGTCACCGTCGAGGCGGCGGCCGGCCGGGCGAGCGTGCTCGCCGGGATCGGGCACGACGTGACCTCGGCGACCCGGGCCGCGGTCCACGCGCGCGAGGCGGGTGCCGACATGATCATGATCCACCAGCCGGTGCACCCGTACATCTCCGGCGACGGCTGGGTCGACTACCACGCGGCGATCGCCCGCGCGGTGCCGGAACTCGGCGTCGTGCTCTACGTCCGCAACCCGTCGATCGCCGGTGAGCAGCTGCGCGCGCTCGGGGAGGCGGCGGCGAACGTCATCGGCGTGAAGTACGCGGTGCCGGACCCGGTGCGGTTCGCCTCGGTCGCCCGCGACGCGGGCTTCGGCCGGTTCGTCTGGATCGCGGGCCTGGCGGAGCTGTCCGCGCCCGGCTACTTCGCGGTCGGCGCCACCGGCTTCACCTCCGGCCTGGTGAACGTCGACCCGGCGATCTCGCTGGAGATGTTCCACGCACTGTCCACAGCGGACTACCCGGCGGCGATGAAGGTCTGGGAGCGGATCCGGCCGTTCGAGGAGCTCCGCGCCGCCAACGGCAACGCCAACAACGTCAGCGTGGTCAAGGACGCCCTCGGCCAGCTCGGCCTGTGCCGCCCGGACGTCCGGCCGCCGAGCCGGCTGCTGACCGGGCCCGAGCGCGAGCAGCTGTTCGGCCTGCTGTCCTCGTGGGGGCTTTCGTAGGTGACGGAAGTTACTCGCGCGTTAACAAGGAGTAAGCGGACGAACCAAAGCCGTCAGGACGGCATTCACGGGTGATCTCCGGGCCCGGCCGCGGGGGTGTCCTGGCGGGGTCCGATCCGCCGTGATGCCCGGAGGCACCCGTGACGCTCAGCGAGCTTCTTCCCAGCCTCGGCTGCGAAGCCGCCGATCACCTCGAGCCAGGAGTCTGGCCGCGAAGCACGCGACTCGGCGAAGACGGCGAGCTCGTCTTCGCCGGCGCGCGCGTCAGCCACCTCGCCGCCCGCTTCGGGACGCCGTCCTACCTCATCGACGAGCAGCAGGTACGCGACACCGCGCGCGAATACCGCGAAGCGCTGCCGAACGTCGAAGTCGCGTACGCGAGCAAGGCGCTCTGCACGCGGGCCGTACTGCGTTGGGTCGCCGAAGCCGGGTTGTCGCTCGACACCTGCTCCGCCGGCGAGATCGCCGTCGCGCGCTCGGTCGGCTTTCCCGCGGACCGCATGCTGCTGCACGGCAACGCGAAGACACCCGAAGACCTGAAGGCCGCGCTCGGCTACGGCGTCCGGCGGATCGTCGTCGACTCGCTCGACGAGATCGAGCAGCTCGGCGCGCTCGCCCACGGCGCCCAGCAGGTGATGATCCGCGTGACGCCGGGTGTCGCGGCCGGGGCGCACGCGGCCATCAGCACCGGCGCCGAAGGCCAGAAGTTCGGCTTCTCCCTCCTCGACGGCGTTCCCGACAACGTCGACGCCGCCGTCGAAGCCGTGAAGCGACAACCCGGGTTGCGGCTCAACGGGCTGCACTGCCACATCGGGTCGCAGGTCTCCCGGGTCGACCGGTACGAGGCGGCCGCGCGGCGGATGGCCGAGGTGCTCATCCGGATCCGCGACACGCACGGCGTCACGCTGCGGGAGCTCGACCTCGGCGGCGGCCACGCCGTCCCGTACGTCGGCGGCGAGCCAGCGTTCGACCTCGGCGGCTACTCGCGGCGCCTGCGCGTGGCGCTGGCCTACGAATGCGCGGCGCACGGCTTTCCCGTGCCCCGCCTGACGGTCGAACCCGGCCGGGCGCTCGTCGGGCCGGCCGGGATCACGGTCTACCGCGTCTGCGCGGTCAAGCGCGGCAGCCGCACGTTCGTCGCGGTCGACGGCGGCATGAGCGACAACGCGCGGCCGTCCCTCTACGGCGCCCGCTACACGACGCGCCTGGTGGGACGGCGTTCGAAGGCGAAGCGCGTCCCGATGACCGTGGTCGGCAGGCACTGCGAAGCCGGCGACGTCCTCGCCGAGGGCATCAGCCTGCCCGCCGACCTGCACGCGGGCGACCTGCTGGCCGTGCCGTGCACCGGCGCGTACCACCACTCGCTGGCCTCGAACTACAACCAGGTCGGCCGGCCGCCGCTGGTCGGCGTCCGTGACGGCGTCGCGACGCTGCTGGTGCGCCGCGAAACCGAGGAGGACCTCGGCCGGCGCGACTTGGGCTAGGCCTGGGCACTGACGATGGTGTCGCCGCCGCGCGGCACGAGCCCGCGCGGCAGGTGACGGCCGGCGAAGAACTCCCGGCAGGCCCGGTGGACCGCGAACATCAGCGGCACGCCGAGCACGATCGCCACCACGCCGATCACCGCGACGCCGCCGATTCCGAACACCGTCGTCTCGCCCGCGTCCGGCCGCATGTACTCGATCAGCGCGAACACCAGCACGGCCAGGAAGAACACGCCGCCGGTGAACGGCAGCAGCCCGCGGAGCACGAAGTTGCGCAAGCTCGTGAAGAGCGTACGGCGGAACACCCACACGCAGGCGAGCGCGGTCATCGTGTACTCGATGGCGATGGTCAGCCCGACCGCGTCGACCGAGTCGGCCAGCACGTGGTCGCTGATCAGCGCCAAGAGCCCGTACACGGCCAGCGAAACGAGCCCGAACGCCCAGGTCGCCACGGTCGGCGTCCGGAACCGCGGGTGCACGCGCCCGAAGACGCGCGGGAGAGCACCGTGGCTGGCCATCGACAACGTCGTGCGCGCCGCCGGCATGATCGTCGCCTGGCTGGTGGCCGCGCCGCTGGTCAGCACGGACACGATCAGCAGCACGCCCAGTACCTTGCCGGTCGCACCGTCGCCGAACACCGCGCCGCCCAGGCCGGCCAGCACGTCCTCGGAGTTCGCTTCGTTGCTCAGGCCGATCCCGTCTTCGCCCACTCCGGCGAAGGCCAGCGCGGCGACCGTCACGAGCAGGTAGTTCAGCACCAGCAACACCGTCGACAGCACCGCCGCCCGTCCCGGCGCGTGCCGCGGATCGGCCGACTCTTCGTTGACCGACAGCGAACTTTCCCAGCCCCAGTAGATGAACACGGCCAGCAGCACCGCCGAAACCGCGGTGCCCGCGGAGACCCCGCCCGGCCACAGCCAGTCCGGCCGCGGCAGGGACGCCTGCGGGCCGGCCGTGCCGCCGAAGACGCGGACCAGCGCGACGACCGAGAAGAGCGCCAGGACGGCGAGCTCCACGCCGAGCAGGATCCACTGCACCCGCGCGGACACCTCGATGCCGCGGTAGCAGAGCCAGCACAGCGCCAGCAGCCAAGCCGCTCCGATCGCCGTCGTCACCCACCGGTTGCCCGCCGCGTCGGACGCGCCGAACAGCAGCAGCGTGTACCGGCCGGTCAGCGCGGACTGGCTGCTCATCACCAGCAGCTGCGCGGCCGTGACGACCCAGCCGGTGAACCAGCCGGCGTGCGGGCCGAACGCGCGCGCCGCCCAGGTGAAGTTGGTGCCGCAGTCGGGTTCCGCGGTGTTCAGCTCGCGGAAGGCGAACGCGACGAACAGCACCGGGACGAACGACAGCAGCACGAACGCGGCCGCCTTGAACCCGGTGCCTGCCAGCACGATCAGCCCGAGCGTGGCCGCGATGGAGTAGGCCGGCGCCGTCGACGACATCCCGATGACCATCGACGACACCATGCCCAGCGCGCCGCGGCGCAATCCCTTCGCGGGAACGGCGGCGCCGAGCGCCACGGGCTCCGACATGCGTTGGTCCTCCTGGGGTTGCTTCGGGACGAGAGAGCCGCCAGACGGTACCCGGCGTGGCCCGCGGTGCGGGTCCCGCTGTGCGCGGGCGCACACAACCGCCTCGGAAAGCCTTGTCGATTTCGCCATCCACCACCGATTCCTCGGCTGAGCGCCGCGTGCACGTCGAATCGCGCGAAGCTCGCGCGGAGGGCTCGCTTTCTCGGCAGGTCTCGATACGCTGCGCACTTGACAAATCACATGCCGAAACACAGGGAGGGACGGCATGGGTGACGAAACACGTGCGCGCGCGCTGGACAATACGGACAGATCATTGATCGACCTGCTCCAGAAGGACGGCCGGGCCTCGTTCACCGCACTCGCCAAGGCGGTCGGGCTTTCGGAGGGAGCGGTCCGCCAGCGCGTGCAGCGGCTGCTCCGCGACGACCTGATGCAGATCGTCGCGGTGACCGACCCGGTCAACGTGGATCTGACGCGCCAGGCCATGGTCGGCATCAACGTCGACGGCGTCGATCCCCGCGACGTCGCGGACAAGCTGTCCGAGCTGCCGAACGTGCACTACGTCGTGCTGTGCGCCGGGCGTTACGACCTGCTGGCCGAGCTGGTCTGCCGGGACGACGACCACATGCTCGAGGTGCTCGGCGAAGAGGTGCGCAAGATCCCGGGCGTGTCCGGGACCGAGCTGTTCGTGTACCTGAAGCTGGCCAAGCAGAACTACTCCTGGGGCCGGCTCACGGCTTAGCGGTGCGGGGATGACGGGTACCGCCACCCGCCACCCCCGCGTTCGCTACAGGAACCGCCGGTGCCCGGACCTCGCGGGCACCCCGGCCTCGACGAGGCCGGTCAGCGCCGCCGGGAGCGGATCCCGGTGCAGCACCCCGAGGCGCTGCGTGGCGCGCGTGAGCGCGACGTAGAGCTCCGCCGCGCCACGCGGGCCCGCGGCCAGGATCCGCTCCGGCTCCACGACGAGCACGGCGTCGAACTCCAGTCCTTTGGCCGCCGCGGCCGGGATCGTTCCCGGCACGCCCGGTGGCCCGATCACCACGCTGGTGCCCTCCCGGTCCGCCTCGTCGCGGACGAAGCCCTCGATGGCGCCGGCGAGCTCGTCGTCCGCCACTCGTCTGGACCACGGCCGGACCCCGCACGCACGTACCGATTCCGGCGGCCGCACGTCGGGGGCGAACCGCGCCAGCAGCGCGCCGGCGACGGTCATGATCTCCGCCGGGGTGCGGTAGTTCACGGTCAGCGCGCGGTACTGCCAGCGTTCGCCGACGTAGGGCGCCAGCACCGGGCCCCACGCCGTCGCCCCGGCGGCACTGCGGCGCTGGGCGAGGTCGCCGACGATCGTGAACGAGCGGCTGGGGCACCGCCGCATCAGCACCCGCCAGTCCATTTCGGACAGTTCCTGCGCCTCGTCGACGACGACGTGCCCGTACGTCCAGTCCCGGTCCGCGGCCGCCCGCTCGGCCAGGTCACGCGTGTCGCGCTCGGTGAACCGCCCGGCCAGGTCCCCGGCGTCGAGGAGGTCCTCGGCGACCAGCGCGACGTCCTCGTCCAGCTCCTCGGCGTCCAGCTTCATCAGCTCCATGACGCCGGAGGCGTACTCGGCCTCGGCTTCCGCCCGCCGCCGCGCGGCCGCGCGTTCTTCGGTGTCGTCCCGGCCGAGCAGGTCGGCCAGCTCGTCGAGCAGCGGCACGTCCGAGACGGTCCACGCCGTGCCGTCCGCGCGGAAGAACGCCGGATCCGCCCCGGCAGCCTCGAGGCGGCGAGGCGACTCGTACAGCGGCGCCAGCAGCGTCTCCGGCGTCAGGTAAGGCCACAGCTCGTCGAGCGCGGCGCCGAGCGCTTCGTGCGCCGCGAACTCCTCCAGGACGTCGGCGCGCAGGTCCGCCCACAACCCGCGGTCCTTCCGCGTCAGCCAGCCTTCGCCGATCTTCGCCACCACCCGCTCGGCGACTAGCGCGACGGCCCGCTCGCGGAAGACCGCCCGGGCTCGGTTGTGCGGCAGCCCGGAGTCGCGGGCTTCGCGCCTGGCCTCGGCGGCGAGGCCGGCGTCGAGCGCCACGACGACGTCACCCAGGTCGACCGGCACCGGCTCCTCCGGCACCCGCTGCCGGTCGGCGACCGCGGCGGCCAGCACGTCGAGGATCCGCAGCGATCCCTTGCGCCGCGCCACCTCCGGCCGGTCCTCGGCCGTGACGCGCAGCCCGGGCACGAGGTCGCCGGTGGTCAGGAAGACGACGTCCGACTCGCCGAGCGAGGGCAGCACGCGGCCGATGTGGTCGAGGAACAGCGGGCTCGGCCCGACCACGAGCACGCCGCTGCGGGATATCCGCTCGCGCCGGGTGTAGAGCAGGTACGCCACCCGGTGCAGCGCGACGGCCGTCTTGCCGGTGCCGGGACCGCCCTCGACCACCAGCACCCCCGCGTGGTCCAGGCGGATGATCTCGTCCTGCTCGGCCTGGATGGTCGCGACGATGTCCCGCATGCCCTCGCCGCGGGGCGCGTTGACCGCCGCGAGCAGCGCCGCGTCCCCGCGTTCGGCGCCACCCGGACGGCCCAGCACCTCGTCGGTGAAATCGAGGACCCGGCGGCCCACCGTGTGGAACTGACGACGGCGGCGCATGTTTTCCGGCGTCGCCGCGGTGGCGACGTAGAACGGCCGCGCCGCCGGCGCCCGCCAATCCAGCAGGAACGGCTCGTAGTCGTTTTCCTCGTCGAAGAGCCCGATCCGGCCGATGTAGCTGGTTTCGCCCGAAAGGGCGTCCAGCCGGCCGAAGCAAAGCCCGTTGTCGGCGACGTCCAGCCGGATCGCCTCCCGCGACCGGAACCGGACGTCGTTCTCCCGTTCACGCGGCGTCACCCCGGTTTGCCCGAGTGCGCCGTGGTACCGGGCCTGCGCCGCCGCGCGCTGGCGGTCGAGCCGCTCGTACAGCGCGGCGACGTAGGCCCGTTCTTCCCGCAATTCCTCGTCGTACCCCTGGTTTGACAAGTTCCCCTCACAGCGGTTAGACTCATATCAAGTTCGGCGAGTTCTCCTGTTGTTTCTGGAGGGCACGCCGATTTTTTATTGTCCACCCGCTGTCAAGGGCCGGCTGTTGAGTGTCTCAGCCCAGCATGAATTCGCGTGGGTTCAGCGGCCGGTCCACCACCCGCACGTCACCCAGCAACCCGGCGAAACTCCGGTCGACCTTGCTGTCGTACGACGACGCACCGACCAGCCACGAGCCGCCCGGATCGGCGAGCCCGACCGCCGGCGTGGCCGGGTTCCGCACCACCGGGCAGCCGTCGACGTGGACGATCGTGCGCCGCCCGTCGTTCACCACGGCGACGTGCCACCACTTCTCCACCGGCAGCTCGTGGCCCCAGTTCGTCGCGGTCCGGTTCTGGTTCAGCGGGTACACCGCCCACTGCAGCTCCCCACCGTCCGAAAGGGACAGAGTGGCCGCCGATTCCTTCGGGTCGTCGCCGGTCTTTCCCGCGGCGGCGCCGCTGCCCTGCCGGGCGAACAGCCCGCACCAGCCGTGGTGCCCGTCCTTGAAGTTCGCCGGCAGCCGGAAGAACGCCTCGATCGTGTAGCCGCGCTCGAACTCGAGCTTGTTGATCGGCGCGGAATCGACCGTGCGCAGGTAGGCGCCCCGGCTGGGATCGCGGCCGCCGTCGAACCGCAGGCTCGCCCGCGACGGCTGCCGCGGCGAAAACTCGCTCGAGTACTTCAGCGCGTCCGGCCCGCTCCCGGGCGCGGTGACGCGCGTGAGGTCGTTGCCGCGGCCGGTCTGGTCGCGCACGACGACGTCGTCCGGCACCGCCTGGCCGTCCTGGCCGCCTTCGAAGCGCCAGTACGCGACCGTGCCCGGGATCAGCAGCTGCTTCGCGGGCCGCGCGGGCGGGACCGGCACGGGCGCGAAGCCCTTGAACCGCTCGGCGAAGTCGATCTCCAGGCTGAAGTAGTCGGCGGTCCCGCTGCGCTCGACCTCCTGCTGCTGCAGCTCGCTGAGGTGGTCCTGCGCGGCGAGCCACGGGGAGAACGTCCGGACGTCGATCACGCCCCGCGCCAGGTCGAACCGGTAGAGCCGGATCATCGCGCTGCCGCCGTAGTAGCGGTCCTGGTAGTTGGCGATGTGGACGTGCACGTCGTGCCCGGCGGCGTTCTTCCGCACGGTGCGCCCGGTCGGCCAGTAGTGCCCGTTGAGCGTGAGGAAGACCTGGTCGTTGCCCTGGACGAGCTCCTGCCAGACGTGCTCGCCGAACGTGGAGAACTGGGCCTGGTGGTCGTCGTCGGCCCAGACGAGCTCGTGGACGGTGAGGATGGCCGGCAGCGTCGGGTGCTGCGCGAGCACCTGCTTCGCCCAGTTAAGGCCGCCGGCCGAGGGCCGCCAGTCGAGGGCGAGCAGCAGCCACTCGCGCCCGCCGCCGCGGAAGATGTGGAACGTGTTGTAGCCGTCCTTGGACGCGCCCTTGAAGGTCGGCGAGTTGCGCCGGCGCTGCGGGCCGAACGCGTCGAGGTACGGCGACGGGCCGCGCTGGTCGTCCTTCGAGCCGTCGATGTCGTGGTTGCCCGCGAGGGTGCTGTACGGGAACCGGCAGCGGTCCAGCACCTGGAACGACCGGCTGATCCTGGCGAACTCGTCGGCCCGGCCGTTCTGGGTGAGATCGCCGAGGTGGGCGAGGAAGACAACGTTGTCGTCCTGCTCTTCGAGGACGTACCGCAGGGAGGCGTCCAGCGGGGCCGCGTCACCGCGGTCTTCGTCGAACAGGTACTGCGTGTCCGGCATGACCACGAGCGTGAAACGCGGATCTTCGGTGTCCGGGCGGTGCCGGCCCGCGGCTTGGGCGGACGGCGCGCCGAGGACGTTCGGCAGGGTCGCCGCGGCGGCGACGGCCGGGGCGCCGAGGAGGAAGGTCCGGCGAGAAGTGTCAGTCACGGGCGGGAAGCTACGGGCGGCTTCCGACGACCCCGGCAACTGCTGCCGAACACCGGATGAACAGCGGTAGGGTGCCCCGCATGAGCGGCCCGCGGGTGTTCCGGCTGATCCAGCCCGTCGACGACATCGAGGTCGCCGTCGCGTTCTACGCCGCCGTCTTCGGCGATCCCGGCGAGCGGATCGCGGTCAACCGGCACTACTTCACCTGCGGTGGCGTGGTGCTGGCCTGCGTCGAGGCGCCGCTCGAACACCGTGAGCCGCGCCCGCAACGGGACCCGCGGATCGTCTACCTCGCGGTCGAGGACGTCGAGGAGACGTTCTCGCGGGTGCGCGCCGCCGGGCCGCGCTGGCTCGACGACGCGATCGAGACCCAGTTCTGGGGCGAGCGGTCGTTCTACGCCGACGACCCGTTCGGCAACCCGCTCTGCTTCGTCCAGGAGGACACGCTCTACTTGGGCGGCCCGGTCGGCTGAGGGTCCGGGTTCAGCCGGAACGGCATGACGAACCAGAGGATCCCGAAGAGCAGCAGGCACAGCACGGCCATGACGATCATGGCGGCCCAGCCGTAGACCACCTTGGCGATCAGCGCGACCGTCGAAGTGATCGCCAGCGCCAGGCAGACCAGCCCGACCAGCACGAACCGGTTGCCGACGCGCAGGATCCGGTCCCGGCTGCCGGTGCGGAACAGCAGCCGGTGCCAGGCCGCGGGCGCGGTCAGCAGGGCCGTGGCCGCCACCGCGAGCGCGACCGCGGACAGGTGCAGCGCCTTCTCGAACCCGCTGGCGTCGTGGAACCGGTCGGTGAACACGACCGACAGCAGGAAGCCGAAGAGGATCTGCACCCCGGCCTGCGCGACCCGCAGCTCCTGCAGCAGCTCGCCCACGTTGCGGGTGAGCTGCTCGTTGCGGGTTTCGCCGGTGTGTTCGGGCACGAGATGACGATAACCGGGGTCGAGACGGACCACCGGCTGGGAAAACCGTGACTTTTCCACCAAATCGGTCACACTTTCGAGTGGCGATCATGGCGATGTCCCTGGCGGCTGGCTAAAGAGGGGAAATGCGCCTTCTTCCCGCTTTGGCCGCCGCGGCCGCCGTCGCCGTGCTCGCTCCCGGCACCGCCGCCGCGTCGCCGTCACCGGCGCGGTTCACCACCGCGCACGGCACGTTCACCGCGGATGCCCCCGGCGCACCCGCGGTGACGTACCGCCCCGACCTCGTCCCGGCCGGCGCCCGGGCGCACGTGTTCGGCATTTCGGCCGAACCCGCGGGCACGACCACCCTGTTCTTCGTCACCGGCCTGCGGCCGGACCGGGCCTACGGCGCCCACGCGCACACCCAGCCGTGCGGCGCCACCGGCGACGCCGCCGGGCCGCACTTCCAGCACGTGCCGGACCCGGTGAAGCCGTCGGTGGACCCCGCACATGCGAACCCGCGCAACGAGATCTGGCTCGACTTCACCACCGACCGGGCCGGCACCGGCTTCGCCCGGTCCACAGTGGACTGGACGTTCGCCGACCGGCGGGCGAAGTCCGTGGTCGTCCACGAGACCCACACCCACACCGATCCCGGCCACGCGGGCACGGCGGGTGCCCGGCTCGCCTGCCTGAACGTCGGTTTCCAGTCAGAACCCCCAGGTCCGCTCGGGCACCACACGGATGCGGACGGAGTACTTGGCGTCGAACCCGTCCGCGTCCAAGCCGATCGCCGCGTAGCGGGAGCCGTACTTGTCGAGGTACCCGGGCGCCTCGGACGCCTTCCCCGCCTCGACGTGCGCTTTCCCCGTCACGACTAGGATCGAGCCGCCGTGCTCATCACTGTTGAGGTGGAAGCTGACGTCGGGGTTCGCCTCGATGTGCCGGAGCTTCGCGGTGCCGGGCTCGCTGAACACCACGATGTCCTCACCGTCGAGGACGAACCACACCGGCCGCGGCGCGGGCCGCCCCTTCGGCGTGACGGTGGTCAGCCAGGCGATCGGTTCGCCGGCTCGACCGGAAAGTTCAGGTGCTGCCATGTCGGTGTCCCCTGGTCGTCGGATCTGTGACCCAGGTAACCACGGGGCACCGACAATTCTTCCCGGCCTAGCGGGATGCGACCCGCCGCGCGTACCGCGTCCCGGCCGCCAGCAGCACCAGCCCGGCGCCGAGGAACGCGCCCACCCTGGCCAGGCCGTCCAGCGCCGAGAGGTCGAACAGCACCAGCTTGAGCACCGCGGCACCGACCAGGATCAGCCCGGTCACCCGCAGCCCGACGACGTCGATCCCACGCAGGAGCAGCACGAGCGCGGCGATCGTCCAGGACACCGTGATCAGCGCGTGGCCGAGGAGGAACCCGGGCCGGCCGGGCGCCGCCAGCAGCGCACCGCAGAGCACGACCCCGGCGGCGCCGTACAGCGCCGAGACCCCGGCGAGCAGCCAGATCGGCAGGTCTTCGGCCGGACCGCGGAACACCGCCAGGCGGGCGGCGGCCCACGGCAGCGCGACCGAAACGGCGAGGATCAGCGCGGCGACCACGAGCGCGCCGGTCAGCTGGGCGACCGGGTGCGCGCGCGGGACGACCAGCAGCGCGGGCGTGACGTCGAAGAAGACGCCGAGCAGACCACCGATCGCCGCGAACCCCAGCGCGGCGGCGAGCACGCCCCGGTTGCGGCCGCCCACCGCGGCCGCCACCAGCAGCAGGGCCTCGCCGAGCAGCACGCCAGCGCGTGCCGAGCCGTCGAACTGGGTGACCGTCGCCTGCAGGACCGCCAGCAGCCCGGCCAGCCCGGCCACCTGGCCGGCGAACCCGGGCCACCAGCGGCGCGCCGCCCAGACGGCGAGCAGCAGGACGCCCGCACCGGCCGTGATCGGCACCGCCTGCGTCTTCGGCAGCAGCACCGCCGCGATGAGCGTCGGCAGCACCGCGGTGGCCAGCAGGGAAAGCGCGGCGGGATCGTTTTCGCGGCGGCGCAGCACGACCAGCGCGAGCACGACGGACGCGACCCCGGCGCCACCCGCCGCGGCGGTGTTGGCCCAGCTGCCGCCCCCGCCGAGCCACGCCGTGCTGATCACGGAGGCGAGCAGCGGCGGGACACCGGCGGCGAGCGTCAGCGACGACCAGTCCCGGCGCAGCTGCACCGGCGCCGTCGCGAGCTGGACCATCAGCAGGAAGGTGACCAGTTCGGGGGTGAACCCGCGGACGATCATCGGCGCGCACACGACGCAGCCGATGACGACGGCCGAGGCCAGCAGCGGCGACTCCCAGCGCACGGCCACCAGCAGCCCGCCGACGGCGACGGCCAGCCCGGCGGCGAGCCCGGCGAGCGCCGGCAGGAACTCGTACAGCGACGTCGCGGCGACGACGTCCAGGTAGAGCGTCGCGATGCCGGTGGCGGCCAGCGCGAAGGCCCCGGTGCGGCCGGCGGGCTTGCGGTGCAGCCACACGCCGGTGCCGGTCAGCGCCAGCCCGAACCCGGCGCCGACGAGCACCCGCGGCAGCGGCCCGAGCCAGCCGCGCTGCACGGCCAGTACGAGCAGCAGGACGACCCCGAGCAGCGTCACGGCCCCGCCGACCCAGGCGAGCACGCGGCTGCCGGCGCCTTCCTTGCCGAGCTTTTCGCCCAGCGTCGGCCGCGGAACCGGCATGTAGGGCGCCGGCGCGTACAGCGGCTGCGGCTGCGGCTGCGGCGGGGCGAACTGCTGCTGGGGCGGCGGCTGCCACTGGTACTGCGGCCAGGGGACCGACTCGGGTCGCATCGGCCGGGGCGGCTGGGGTTGCGGTTGCGGCTGGGGTTGCGGCTCAGGCTGTGGCGGTGGCGGTGCCTGCTCGGGTTGCGCGGCCTGCTCCGGCTGCGTCTCCTGGACGGTCCGCAGTTCGGAGCCCACCAGGGCGAGACGACGCCCCAGGTCGTCGATCTCGCCGGCGAGCCGGAGGAGCACATCTGCTTCGGTGGTCATACCGGACAGGGTCACGCACGGCGTCGACCTGCGGATCCGTAGCACTACTCAATCCGCGGTCACGTCCTGGTCGCGGCCAGCACCTGGTCCATGGTCGTCATGATCGAGACGGTTTCGTCGAGCGGCATGAGCGGGCTTTCGATCTCCCCGGCCGCCAGCCGAAGCGCCACCTCGTCGGCCTGGTGGCGCAGGCCACGGCCCTCATCGACGTATTCGAAGCGGCTTCGCTCGCCTTCGCGCGGGATGAGGGTGAAGGAGGCAGGGGCGTAGAAGGGCCCGTCGACCTCGATGCGCGCCTCGGTGCCGGCGATCGACGCGGTGGTGGGCGTGACGGCGCTCAAGGTGCAGGTCAGGACGGCTTGCGCCCCGCTCGCGTAGCCGAAGAGCATCGACGTCTGGGCGTCGACACCGGTGAAGGCGGGCGTGGTCATCGCGGCCACGCGCTCGGGCGGCCCGAGCACCATCGAAGCGAACGACACGGGGTAGATCCCCAGGTCGAGCAGGGCCCCACCGCCCAGTCCGGGAGCGAACAGCCGGAAGTCGGGGTCTTCGGCGAACCACTGCCCGTGGTCGGCGGCGACGGTGACGACGTCCCCGAGGCTCGGCAGGAGCTCGCGGAGGTGCCGGACGTGCGGCAGGAAGCGCGTCCACATCGCCTCCATCAGGAATAGGCCGTTGCTCCGCGCGAGGTCGACGAGGTCACGGGCCTCATCGGCGTTCATCGTGAACGGCTTCTCGACGAGCACGGGCTTCCCGGCTTCGAGCGCGAGCCGGGCGTTGGCGTGGTGCAGCGGATGCGGGGTGGCAACGTAGACGACGTCGACGTCCGGATCGTCCGCGAGGGCTTCGTAACTGCTGTGACGGGTGGGGATGCGGTTGTCGTCCGCGAACCGCTCGGCGCTGCCGGAGGTGCGCGAACCGACCGCCGTCACCACGCCGGACTCGGTGAGCTGCAGGTCCCGTGCGAAGGCACCGGCGATCCCGCCGGTGCCCATGATTCCCCAGCGGAGGGGCTTGTCGGCCATCCGGTGAGCCTAGGCGTAACGACGCTGATCGGGCGGGCGACTCCCAGTCGGTATCACCGCCAGCAGGAGGGGATTCGCCGGTATGGGTGCCGACGTGCTCGGAGTACACGGTGTCGGCAACTGGCGGTCGGTGCTCCCCGCCGACCGAGCTGCGGCGCTCAAGCGCGACTGGTCGGAGGCACTGGGCGTCAAGGCGCTCGAGGTGGCGTACTACGCCCACCACCTGTCCCTCGACCACCACGGTGACGACGACCTCGAACTCCTGGACAAGGCATTCGCCGGAGCGCCCGCGGAGCTGCTCGCCGGCTGGATGCGGGCGATCGACCTCGCCGGCGAACCGGACCACGGCCGGGTGCTGGCCCCGATCCGGCAGCTGGCGGCCTGGTGGGTCCAGCGCTTCGGGCTCGACCGCGACACAGCCGATTGGTTCCTCGCCACTTTCCTCGGCGAAATGGTCTGCTACTTCGACCCGCGCACACCGTCGAGACGGCAGGCAGTGCGCACCGAAGTGGCGACGGCGATCAGCCTCCACCGGCCGCGGGTCGTCGTCGCGCACTCCCTGGGTTCGGTGGTGACGTACGAGACGCTGTGGAACTATCCCGCGCTGCAGGTGGAACTCCTGGTGACGATCGGCTCGCCGCTCGGCCTGCCCGACCGCATCCACCCGCTGCTGCAGCCGGCGCACGTCGGCGGCACGGGTGGCCGCCCACCGGGCGTCGGACGCTGGGTGAACGTCGCCGATCCCGCGGACCTGGTCGCCATCCCCAGCCGGCTGAAGGACCACTTCACCGACGTCGAGGACTTTTCCGCGCCGGCGGGCGTCGGGTTCACCCACGCGGCGACGCGCTACCTGGCGACGCGGAAGGTCCGCTCGATCGTCGGCGAGCACCTGCGCTGATTCCGGGTCGCCGCACTCAGTCGGCGCATTCGAGGCAGATCAGCTCGCCCGTCGTCAGCACGAGGATCCGCTTGCCGTCTTCGTGCGGGAAGATCCGCCGGACCGGGGAGCCGACGACTGTCGTTTCCATGAGGAAACGACCCGCGAGGTTCCAGAACCGCACCACGCCGTCTTGGCCCCCGCTGACCACGATGGCGGTGCCCCAGCAGTACACGCACCGCAGCGTGGTGAGTCCCTCGTGCCGCCCCAATACGTCGGGCTCCCGGCTGTCCTGGCTCACCGTGGCCAACTGTTCGCCGCGGCCGATCACCGTGACGAGCTCGAAGCCCACCAGAATCCGGTCCTCGAGCTCGGTCCGTTCCTGCCACCACGGTACGAAGTCGAACTGAGAAAGCGGCACCGGCCCGTAGCCGATACCGACGAGATACCCTTGGGAGCCGGCGCGGATGACGAGAAATCCACGGCCGGCGATTTCGACGTGCTTCAGCTCGTCAATCCGCGTGCGGACAGACCACAGCAGGCGTTCACTTCCGTCCACTTCGGACACCTGCGATATCCGGCCATCCGAGTAGACCGCGAGAACCCGGTTCTCGGGATCGACTTCCACTTCCGTGACTGCCGCGTCGGCACCCTCACCACCGTGCCCGAAACCTTCGGCCGGTCGATCTCGATCGGGGTTTTCGGCGAAATGATAGGCAACCCCGTTTCGGTCTAGCGCCACCCCACGCAGCCCGTCGCTCAACGAGATGCCGATGATGGCACAATTCGACGGCGCGCACCTGATGATCACTTCGCCCTTGCGCCACGCGATGATCCGCCCGTCGGCAGTGCCGGCCGCACCACCTTGCGCCGAAGGGGAGAGAGCCACCGCGGTCAGCGCGGCATCGACGATCTTGACGGGCTCCCAACCACCGTCCTCCACCGACGGACACACTCCGACCGCGCCGTCGGTGGTCCCGGCCACCAGAAACCGGCCGTCCGCGGACAAGTCGAAACACGAAATGGCCTGACCCGCCAGGAACCGGCCGTGGCCGCCGAAAATCTTCAAACCGTGTGCGTTGCGCACTACCGCAATCGGCGCCCTTCCGGACATCGCCCCCAGCCTGACCCCTTGAAGGTTGGCATCAAGCCTTCGGACCACTTCTGATTCACCGGAACGAGTTATCCTGACGATTTGCTCCCCGACGACACAGAGATAGCTGCCCGAAGCCTCCCGCACCGAGTCGGAGAACTGCCCGTGGCCCAGCGAAAAGGTTTGACCCGAGCTGTGCCGCACCAGGAACTCGGATCGGGAAGAGATGCCTACTTCGCCGTCGGCCGTCGGCCTGGTCACCCGGTCCCCGACGATACGAGCTTCGAAGCAGTTCAGCCTCGGCGCGAACTCGTCCGCCCAGCCCCATTCGTACAACCCTGCCGGGCCGATACCGGCGATCCGGCTCCCGTCGGCCGAAATCGCGATCGACCTCAACTCGGTCATCAACGCTCCGGAAACCGTGTCCGGTTCGCGCACGACACCGGTGGTCCACTTGGGCCGCCACCGCAATCCGGCGAGCTTCGCCGCCCGCAACGCCAACGCGGACAGGCCCACCCGAGCCGCGACCATGGCCAGTTCCGCGGGCCCGCTGACGGCACCGAACGGGTTTTCCCAGGTGAACCGCCGGTTGAGCACCAGCCCCGGATCGGACAGCAGTTCCGCCAGGGTGCCACTGCTTCCGGCGTGCTCAAACAGGTGCCGGAACAGGTACGGCTCGGCCGCGTCCCAGTCGCGGGCCTCGGCGGGCCCGAGTGAGGACAGCAGCGCGCCCAAGCCGCGGTCACCGAACGGTGCGGACGTCCCGAGGGTGTCCGCCAGCCCCTGGTGGAACAGGCGGTAGAGATTGCTGTGGTCAGTGTCGACGGACTGCCGGATGTAGAAACTGCCGGCGTGCAGCGCCGTCCGGATCTCCGCCGCTCCCGGGGCGCCGGCCGGGCCGCCGAACACCGGGGCCAGCCGCCGCAGGACGGAAACCGGCAGGCCGGCGCCCCTGGCGTGGGCGAGCGCGGTCAACACTGGGCGCAGCCACGGGTTGTCGCTGTGCAGCTCGAGGTCGAGTTCGAGCACCCCGGCGAGATCGCGTGGCACCCGCCGGCCGATGGCGGCCGCAGCCGCGGTGTCGGTTTCGTCCCTGGTGACGAAGTAGCGGGTGTAGAGGCCGGCCACCAGGAACGGTCCCGCCTGACCGGGCACCGCCAGCGCGGCCGATACCGCACCCGCGAACTCGGCGGAGACGCTGTGCTTGCCCCGGTAGTTCGGTGTCGCGCGCAGCAACCCCTGCACGTAGTCGAAGAGGTCGTTCTCCAGCACCTGCTGTTCCACCAGGTCGAGGTCGACGGTGGTCGCGCGCGCGAAGAGCGGCTCGAAATCGGCGTAGTTGCGGACGCCGACCAGCAGCCGGACCGGCTGCCCCGGCTCCACGAGGGGTAGCAGCAGCTCGTTCATGATCCGGGCCGGGTCGTTCGCCTCGTCGAGTGCGTCGATGACGAGCACTGCGGACCGGGTGCGGAGCGCCGCGACGAGCTCGGCCGGCGGCAGGCTCTCCGGCAACCCCAGCTGGCGGATGACCGACGCCGCGATCCCCTCGACGCCACGCTGCCGGGCGTGCACTGCCACGAGCCCGTCGATGGTCACCGGCGCCTGGGCGACCTGGTTCCAGACGTGCTGGGTGGCCGGGCGGAGTTTCGTGCTCGCCGCGCAGACCAGGATGCCCAGCAGCGCGGACTTGCCGGAGCCGGGGCTGCCGGTGACGACGTACAACGGCGACGAATCGCCGTGCCCGCTCAGCCACGGCGAGATCTGGCGAAGCTCACGGGCCCGGCCGGAGAAACAGCCGATGGACGAGCCCAGCTCCAGCAGGCCGCCCAGCCCGCTGGCCCGTTCCACGAAGTGCCGGGCGTCGAGGCCCTCCTCGAGGTCGTCGAGGAAGGGCAGGACACCCTCGTCCACCGAAGCCCGCATCCGCACCCGCTGGTCCGCCACGTAGGCCGGATTGCGGAAGAACGGCGGCTCGGCCGCGGAGCTGAGGTCGACCAGGCTGGCGGTCACCGTCTGCGGGATCGCATTCACCGCTTGGGAAAGCCGGTTGACCTCCTGCCGGATCGCACGCGCCACCGTGCGCAGGGGCACGTGTTCGACGTTCGGCCCGATGTCGAGTTCCCCGGTCCGCAGGGCCCGCAGCACATTGACCACCGCTTGGCTGAAGCGGCCGCCGTATGCCCGTTCGTGCGCACCACAGGCCGCAATGACCCAGCTGCGCTGCGTCGCTTCGAGCCGGCCCTGCCAAGGCAGGCGGGCGGCGGTCCCGGCGTCGCAGAGGTCGAGGAGGAACAGGGTGGTCGGCCCGTCGCCGTTCTCGCACATCGTCAGCCAGTGGGCGATGCTGCCGTCGGCGTGGGTCACGCCGTCGCTCCCGAGCGCGAAGACCGTGGCGTCCCCGTCCGCACCGCGGCCGTGGGTGCTCAAGTGGATGACGGTCAGATCGCCGGTGCTTCCGTCGGTGATGGTCCGCTTGACGAGCGAGCCGACCTCTTTGCTGGTCAGCCGGGTCGAGTCCGGCACGGCCTGGGGGACGTACCCCAGCTGTTTCAGCTCGTCGGCCAGGCTCAGCGCCAGGTCGGGGGCATACGAGAGCTGTGGGTGAGCGTCGAAGTCGGCCACACCGATGGCCAGCACACGGAGCTGGTTCACTCAGCCCCCCGCCACGGCAGCGTTCCGGAACGCGATCAGCTCATCGCCGGCGACGACGAGCAAGTGATCTGCTCGCGGTGCGGGGAAGATCCGCCAGACCGGGCTGCCGACGGAGATCGAATCCACCTGGGTCGCCTCGACGATGTCCCAGACCCGCACCACACCGTCCGAGCCTCCGCTGAACGCCACCGCGCGGCCGGCCAGGCGGGCACATTGGACGACGGACAGCCCGTCGTGCACACCGATGACCCGGTCCGGTCCGTCGTGCTCGGACGCCACGACTTTGTCGCCCTTCCGCCCCACCGTGACGACGCCTTCGCCGACTTGCGCAGCATCGGAAGCGGACCGGCCCCAAAGTTGTTCCTGCACCCAAGCCTGTGCCTGGACCCGGCTGAGCCCGGAGCCTGGGCGCCAAAGGAAGTCGCCGTCGTCGCCCGACCGGATCACGAGCACCTTCTCCTGTTCCAGTTCGGTCAGCGCCAGCTCGAACGGCACGGCCTCCACGTCGATCTCCGCGACCCTCTCACCAGTCCGCGGATCGATCTGGAGAACGCGGCCGTCGGTGGCGACGAAGATTCCCTCCCGGACGTTCCCGGCCACCACCAGAGCGGGAGGCCGCTGATCAGGCGTGGGCGTTTCCCGTGCCTGCAGCGTCCCCGCCATCTCACGGCTGACGTAGTGCAGCATCCCGTCTGCGTCGAGCGCCACGCATCGCCCTTCGGGGCTCACGCTGACGTCCACGATGGCGGCCGCTGCGGGTTTCGCCGCGGCCAGCTCCTGCCTGTTGTCGGCGGAGATCACGACGACACCGCCGTTCGCCAGTCCCACGGCGAACACGGCTGAACGGACCGCGACTCCGACGGCGGTAACCGGCTGCTCGAAGGTGCGCTCGTAGTTCCACGTCGTGAAGCGTCCCCGATCGACGAGGCCGGCCCACCCGTCGGTGGTCCCAGCCACGATCACCCCACCGTCTTGACTCACACCGAAGCAATTCACCCGCCCGGGAACGGGATAGGGGCTTCCCCAGCTCGTCCCGTGCTCGAAGAGCACCAGCTGACCTGCCAGATTCACCGAAACGGCGACCGGCTCGTCCTTTCGCACGCCCACCGCCCACGACGTACTCCAGTGCCCGGTCTCCTCGTGGTTCACCACGGTGCCGTCGGCCGCGATCCGCGTCACCGTCCCGACGGCGGTCACGCACACGTAACCGGACGGGTCTCCCTTGCTGATCGCATACGCTTTCGACGCCAGGCGCGAGATCCCGGTGCCCTGTTCGCCGCCGCCGACGACGACGACTTCGCTGTTCCGTCCCACCGCAAACGTGCCGGCCGCAGCGGGCGTCACCAGGTGTCCGGCGAGTGCCGAGTTCGTTCTCAGATACGTCGGTTTGGCATCCCTCCGCCAATGCCATTCGTGCGCACCACCCGGTCCGACCTTGATCACGCGACGACCGGACACCGACAGCGCCACGGCCGCGGACTTGCGGTACCCGGCCGAGGCCGGGTCGGACGCCCACACGGCCCAGCGCGGCCACCAAGTGAGCCCGCCGATCTCGGCCGCCCGTGCCGCTACGGCCGTCTTGCCCAGCCGCGTCGCGGCCAGCGCCAGGTCGGCCGCGCTCGTCACCGCACCGAATTCGTGCTCACCGGCGAATTCCGGGTGCAGGACCAGCCCCGGGTCGGACTTCAGCTCGCCGGTCAGCCCGACATCGGCGGCGTGGTCCACCGCGTGCCGGATCAGATAGGGCTCGGCCGCGTTCCAGTCCCGGCGTTCGACCGGTCCGAGCGAGGAAAGTAGCGCCTCGAGCGCGGTGGCGGTGAACGGGCCGTCCGCGACCAGCGCGTCGGCCAATCCCTGGTGGAACAGCCGGTAAAGGCTGCTGTGGTCGCTGTCGAGCGACTGCCGCAGGTAGAAGCTGGCCAGCCGGAGCGCGGCGCGCACCTGGGCGACGCTCGGCCGGGCCGCCGACTCCGAGAACGCCGGGGCAAGCCGCCGCAGGAGCGAGATCGGCATTCCCACGCCCCGTGCGTGCGCGAGCGCGGTCAGCACCGGCCGCAACCAGGGTTCGTCCTGGTGCAGTGCCAGGTCGAGGTTCAGCACGCCCGCCGGGTCACGGGGCACCTGTCGTCCCAGCCGCGCCGCTTCGGCCGCACTGCCGACATCTTCGCCGGTCACGAAATGCCGCGTGTACAACCCGGCGACGAGGAAGGGGCCCGTCTGCCCCGGCTCGGCCAGGGTGGCCGAGACGGCGGAGGCGAACTCGCCGGACACCCCGCCGTTGGCCCGGTAGTGCGGGGTGGCCCGGAGGAGGTTGATCACGTAGGTGAACAGGTCGTTCTCGAGCACGTGCTGCTCGACCCGGTCGAGGTCGACCATCGTGGCCTGCTCGAACAACGGGCGGAAGTCCTCGTAGTTCCGCACGCCCACCAGTAGCCGCACGGGGTTGCCCGGCTGCACGAGCGGAAGCAGCAGCTCGTTCATGATGCGCACCGGGTCGTCGGCTTCGTCGAGGGCATCGACGACGAGTACCGCGGAACGGTCACGCAGGACGGTGATCAGGTCACCGACCGGCAGGCTCTCCGCAAGCCCGAGCTGGCGGGCGATCGAGCCGGCCACGCCGTGAAGACCGCGCTGGCGGGCGTGCACCGCGGCCAAGCCTTCGATCGTCACGGGCGCCTGGGCAACCCGGTGCCAGATGTGCCGGGTCCTGTCGCGTAGCTGACTGCTGGCCGCGCAGGTCAGGACCCCGAGCAAGGCGGACTTGCCCGCCCCGGGGCTGCCGGTCACGACGTAGAGCGGATGCCCGTCACCGTGACCGCTCAGCCACGGGGAGATCAGGCGGAGTTCCTCGTCGCGCCCGGAGAAGCACGCGATGGTCGCGCCGGTTTCCCGCAGCCCGCCCAGGCCGGTCGCACGCTCGACGAAGTGCCGTGCGTCGAGGCCTTCGTCGAGGTCGTCGAAAAAGGGGACGACCCCGGGATCCACTTGCGCGCGGAAACTGCGGCGCGGATCCGGTTCGTATTCCGGGTTGCGGAAGAAGGGTGGTTCGTCGTCGGAACTCAGATCGACGAGACTGGCTGTCACCTGCTGCGGGATGGCGCCGGCCGCGATGGCGAGCCGGTTGACCTCCTGCCGGATCGCCCGGGCGATGGTGGTCAACGGCACGTATTTGGTGCCGGGATCGATGTCCAGATCACCGCTGCGCAGCCCGCGCAGCACGTTGATGACCGCCTGGGTGAACCGGCCGCCGAAGGCCAGCTCGTGTGGCCCGCACGCGGCGATGACCCAACCTCGCGGGCTGTCGATGAGCCCGCTCTGCCACGGCAGCCGGGCGGCCGTGCCGGCCGCGCACAGGTCGAGCAGGAAGAGGGTCGTCGGCCCGGGCACGCTCTGTCGCATGGTCAGCCAGTGCGCGACGCTCGCCTCACCATGCCGGGCACCGTCGCTGCCGATGGCGAAAACCGTCGCGTCACCCTCGACGCTCTCCCCGTGCGTGACCATGTGCACGATCGACAGGTCGTCGTCGGCGCCGTCACCCAGCGCCCGCGCGACCATGGCCCCGAGGTCGCCGCCGTCCACCCGCGACCGCACGGTGTGCGGCCCCGTCAGGTAACCGAGCTCGGCCAGCTCATGCTTGAGCTGTGCCGAAAGTTCGGGCGCGTAGTCAAGCGGGCGGTGCCGGTCGAACGAGCCGACGCCAACCGAGAGCGCACGCCGTCGCACCACTCCCTGCCCCCTCACCAATAGAGACGGGGTGAATATCGCGCCCAGCTGCCGACTTGCTACATCTCGGCGCGGTGATCACGAACCGGTATCGGCAGCGGGCCGGACCCCACTCGCCGTGATCGACACCACAAGCGACAATGGAGGACGTGACCGCCACCTTGAGCAAGCCCGCCCTGAAGATCGGCCCCTACGAGGTCGATCCGCCGGTCGTGCTCGCCCCGATGGCCGGGATCACCAACGTCGCCTTCCGGCAGCTGTGCCAGGAGTACGGCGCCGGCATCTACGTGTGCGAGATGATCACCGCCCGCGCCGTCGTCGAACGGCACCCCGGCACCATGCACATGATGACCTTCGGGGCGAACGAAAAGCCCAGGTCCATGCAGCTCTACGGGGTCGACCCGAAGACCATGGCCGAAGCCGTCCGGATCATCGTCGGCGAGGGGCTCGCCGACCACGTCGACTCGAACTTCGGGTGCCCGGTCGCGAAGGTGACGCGCAAGGGTGGCGGGGCCGCGCTGCCGTTCAAGCGGAAGCTGTTCGAAGCCATCGTGCGCGAGTCGGTGAAGGCGGCCGGGGACACGCCGTTCACGGTGAAGTTCCGCATCGGCATCGACGACGACCACCGCACGTACCTCGACGCCGGCCGCATCGCCGAGGCCGAGGGCGCAGCGGCCGTCAGCCTGCACGCCCGCACCGCCGCGCAGCGCTACTCCGGCCAGGCCGACTGGACGAAGATCGCCGCCCTCAAGGAAGCCGTCACGAGCATCCCGGTGCTCGGCAACGGCGACATCTTCTCGGCAGCCGACGCCCTGCGCATGGTCGAGGAGACGGGCTGCGACGGCGTCGTCGTCGGCCGCGGCTGCCTCGGCCGGCCATGGCTGTTCGGCGAGCTCGAAGCCGCCTTCGCCGGTCGCCCGCTGCCGACCCCGCCCAACCTCGGCGAAGTCTCCGGCGTGTTGCGCCGCCACACCGAGCTGCTCATCGAGCACGACGGCCACGACAAGGCGATGCGCGACATCCGCAAGCACATGGCCTGGTACCTGATGGGCTTCCCGGTCGGCTCCGAACTCCGCCGCGGCTTCGCGATGCTGTCGTCGATGACCCAGCTGGACGACCTGATCGCCCAGCTCGACCACGACGCCCCCTTCCCCGAAGCCGCCACCGGACCGCGCGGACGTCAGGGTTCCCCGGGCAAGGTCACCCTCCCACACGGCTGGCTGGACGACCCGGACGACGACTGCGTCCCCGAAGCGGAAGACATGCACTCGGGCGGCTGAGCCGCACCAGGCTCAGCCCGAACAGCAACACCCCCAGCGGCACGTGCACGGCCTTGACGTGCGCGATCCCGATGAACACCTGCGCCGTCACCAGCACGAGAAAGACGGCCGGGTAGAGCGTGGTCCGCGGCGAGCCACCACCCAGCCACCACCCGAGCACAGCGGCAACCACCTGAACGACGGCGACAATCCACACCGTGTAGGCCGACGCGCTGTGCAGGACGTGCCCGTTCGGGGTGCTCAGCAGCAGGCCGGCGGTGACCGCCGAGAGGAAGACCGCGAGGGTCTGCAGAGCGAGGGTGACGCGCAGGAACGTTGTCATGCCCACCCGACGACGCAGCGGCGCGAAACGTGAGGTGACTACCCACTCGCCGCCGGCTCGAACCGAACAGCTCAATCGCGCCGCCGATTCCGGCCGGCCGCCCGTGACATCTGTCAGGTCCAAGTCGTGGCGGACGGCATCCTTCCCGAGGTCCCCGTCGCGACAAGCTCATCCCATGACGACGAAGACGACGAACCAGCCCGGAAACCCCCTCCTCAAGACCCTCGCGATCGAGATCGCCGTCCCGATGGGCATCTACTACGCGCTCCACTCGTTCGGCGCGAGCGACTTCACCGCCCTCGCCGCCTCGGGGGTCTTCCCGCTGGCCCGCACGCTCTTCCAGTTCGCCAAGGACCGCACGCTCAACAGCCTCGCCCTCGTCGTGCTCGTCACGAACGTCGTCGGCATGCTGCTCACCTTCGTCACCGGTGACGCCCGGATGATGATCGCCAAGGACTCGCTCGGCAGCGGCATCACCGGCCTGGTCATCCTCGCCTCCGCGTTCACCGCGGCCCCGATCATGACCAAGACCATGCGCCCCTTCCTCACCCGCGGCAACGCGGAGCGGGAAGCCGCGTGGGAGCGGCTCGCCGGAACCGGCAGCTTCGACGCCATCCTGCGGCGCTGCAGCGTGATCTGGGGCATCGGCTTCGCGGTGGAAAGCGCGGTCCGGGTCGCCGGCGCGTTCACGCTGCCGGTTTCGACCATGGTCTGGCTGAGCACCGTCATCTTCGCGGGCGCCTTCGCGGTCATCATGGTCGTCTCCGGCAAGGTGGCCGAGAAGGCGGGCAAGATGATCGCCGCCGAGGCCGCCGCCCGCCCCCTTGTGGCCGCTTGACCTGCGACAACCCCGGGTGTACAGGTGTGTACATGTACAGCAAGCGGCAGCAGCTGGTCGGCGATCTCACCGACCTGATCCGCTCCGGGCGCCTCGCCAACGGCGAACGCCTCCCTGGTGAGCACCAGCTCGCCCTGCAGTACCAGGTCAGCCGCGGCACCGTCCGCAACGCCCTGTCCGAGCTCCAGCAGCTCGAGCTCATCTCCACCCAGGCCGGTGTCGGATCGTTCGTCACCTTCGACGGCGTCCAGCTCGACCAGCGGATCGGCTGGGCCCGCGCGCTCGCCGACGCCGGTGCGCCGGTCACCACCGAGCTGCTCGGCATCGAGACCGTCGAAGACGTTGTCCTGGCAGAAGAATTCGGCGAGCGGGCCTACGTCGCCGTGCGACGGCTGCGGCGGGAGCACGACCGCGGTATCTCGCTCGAAACCGCCACCGTGCCCGCCGTCGGGCCGCTCGCCGACCTCCCCGCGACCGGCCTGCGGGACGGCTCCCTGACCAGGACCCTGGAAACCGCCGGCCGGGTCTCCGTCGGCGGCGACCAGTGGATCAGCACCGAACGCCTCGACGCCTGCGCCGCCGGACTACTCGGCCGGAGCATCGGCGAGCTCTTCCTCCGCGCCGAACGCACTTCGGTCGACGTCGAAGGCCGGCTCGTCGAGCGCGTCGTCAGCCTCCTGGACCCGGACCGGTTCCAGTTCCACCTCACCTTCGGACACCGGTGACCGCGCGGGACCGGGCGCTCGGCGCGTTCACCGGGCTGGCCGTCGGCGACGCGCTCGGCATGCCGACGCAGTCGATGTCCCGCGCCGCCATCGCCGCCACCTACGGGCCGGTCACCGGCCTGCTCGCCGCCGCCGCCGAACAGCCGGTCGCGCCGTCGATGCCCGCCGGCTCGGTCACCGACGACACCGAGCAGGCCGTCCTGCTGGCCCGGCTGCTCATCGACGGCCGCGGCGTCGTCGAGCCGCACGTCTTCGCCGACGCGCTGCTGATCTGGGAGGCCGACATGGTCCGCCGCGGCTCCGCGGACCTGCTCGGGCCGTCCACCAAACGCGCGCTCACCCGGCTCCAGGACGGCGTCCCGGCCGACGAAGCCGGCCGCACCGGCACCACCAACGGCGCCGCCATGCGGGTGGCGCCGGTCGGCATCGCCACCCCACCGGAAGACCTGCACCGGCTGGTCGACGCCGTCGTCGCGACCGCGCGGGTCACGCACAACACCAGCCTGGGGATCGCCTCGGCCGCCGCGGTCGCGGCCGTCGTCTCCGCCGGCGTCGACGGCGCGAGCCTGGCCGAGGCGCTGGACGCGGGCGAACGCGCGGCCGTCGTCGGCGGGGAACGCGGGCACTGGGCACCCGGCGGGGAGATCGCCGCCCGGATCCGCTGGGCCCGCGACTGGGTGCGGGGGATGGCCCCGGCCGCCGTCGCCGACGCGGTCGCGCAGGTCATCGGCACGTCGGTCGCGTCGCAGGAATCCGTCGTGGCCGCGTTCGCGCTGGCCGAAGCCATGGGCGACGACCCGCCGGCGGCGTTGCGCCTCGCCGCCGGGCTGGGCGGCGACACCGACACCGTGGCCGCGATCTGCGGGGCGATGCTCGGCGCCGCGCACGGGGTCGGCGCGTTCCGCCCCGACGTCGTCGAGACCGTGCTCGCCGTCAACCGGCTCGAATTCGGGCCACTCGTCGACGAACTCCTGAAGCTGCGCCGCCGATGACCGGGCGGCTGGTGCACACCGGGCAGGTCGTCGTCGACCTCGTCATGGCGGTGCCGGCCCTGCCACCACCGGGCGGCGACGTCCTCGCGTCGTCGGCGAACCTGTTTGCCGGCGGCGGTTTCAACGTCATGGCCGCGGCCGCGCGATCCGGCGCACAGGTGCTTTATGCTGGCAGCCACGGAATCGGCGTCTTCGGCGATCTGGTCCGCGGCGCACTCGCGTCCGAAGGCATTGCACTGGCCCACGAATCACTGTCCGAAGTGGACACCGGAGTCGTGGTCGTGTTGGTCGACGCGACCGGTGAACGCACCTTCGCGACCGGTACCGGCGCCGAAGCACGACTGCGGGCGGCACTGCTCGACCAAGTCACCCCAAAGAATGACGACGTCGTGTACGTGAGCGGATACAGTTGGTTGCACGAGATCAATCGCGGCGCCCTTCTGGAGTGGCTGCCCCGGCTTCCCGGCTCGAGGATCCTGTTCGATCCCGGCCCCCTCATCACCGACATCAACCCTGGAGACCTCCATGACCTTTTATCCACAATAGACATATTGAGCTGCAACGCCCGCGAAGCCGAGGTGCTGGGCGAGCTGCCGCCCGTCGCCGTCGTCCGTGAAGGCGCGAGGGGTTGCCGCGTCCACGAAAACGGCCGGATCACGGACGTCCCCGCGTTTCCGGTCGACGCGGTGGACACCACCGGCGCCGGCGACACGCACTGCGGCGTGCTGGCCGCGGAGCTGTTGCGCGGCAGTACTGTCCTCGACGCCGCCGTGCGCGCCAACGCGGCGGCCGCGCTTTCGGTGACCCGGCGCGGCCCGGCGACGGCGCCGGGCCGGGAAGAGATCGACCAGCTGGTGGAGGCGACGACATGAGCGGTACCGAAGCCCGCGGGCTGAAGGTGGAGACCAACGGCCTCGACGTGATCGACGACGCCGAGCGGCGCGGACGGCCGCGGCAGCTGTTCTGGCCGTGGTTCGGCGCCAACGTGTCGGTGCTGGGGCTGAGCTACGGCTCATTCACCCTCGGCTTCGGCATCTCGTTCGGGCAGGCGCTGGTCGCCGGCGTCGTCGGCATCCTGTTCTCGTTCCTGCTGTGCGGGTTCATCGCCATCGCGGGCAAACGCGGGTCCGCGCCGACGATGCTGCTCTCCCGGGCGGCGTTCGGCGTGCGCGGCAACCGGCTGCCGTCGGCGATCTCGTGGCTGCTGACGGTCGGCTGGGAAACCGTGCTCGCCGCGCTGGCGACACTGGCCACCGCAACAGTGTTCGAGCGCCTCGGCTGGGGCGGCGGAACACCGACGAAGGTGGTCGCGCTCGTCGTGGTGGCGGCGCTGACCGTCGCCGCCGGCGTGCTCGGCTTCGACGCGATCATGCGGCTCCAGACGTGGATCACCTGGATCACCGGGGTGCTCACGGTCGTCTACGTGGTCCTCGTGGCCGGCGACGTGCACTGGGCGGCGGTGCGCGCGCTGCCGTCCGGTTCGGCCCAGCAGTGGGTGGGCGCGCTGGTGTTCCTGATGACCGGCTTCGGCCTCGGCTGGGTCAACGCGGCGGCGGACTACTCGCGCTACCTGCCGCGGTCGTCGTCGAGCCGGGGCGTGGTGGGGTGGACGACGTTCGGCGCGTCGGTGGCACCGGTGGTGCTGCTGGTGTTCGGGCTGCTGCTGGCCGGCTCGTCACCGGACCTGAACAAGGCGATCGCGGCCGACCCGATCGGCGCGCTGACCACGTTGCTCCCGCTGTGGTTCCTGGTGCCGTTCGCGATCGTCGCGGTGCTCGGCCTCGTCGGCGGCGCGGTACTGGACATCTATTCGTCGGGGCTGGCGCTGCTGTCGGCGGGCCTGCGCATCCCCCGTCCGGTGGCGGCGCTGGTCGACGGTGTGATCATGATCCTCGGCACGATCTACATCGTCTTCTTCGGCGGCGAATTCCTGGGCCAGTTCCAGGGTTTCCTGGTGACGCTGGGCGTCCCGGTGGCGGCCTGGTGCGGCGTGATGCTCGCGGACGTCCTCCTGCGCCGCCGCGACTACGCCGAGCCGGACCTGTTCGACCCGGCCGGCCGCTACGGCGACGTCCGGCTGGGCCCGATCGCCCTGGTCCTGGTGGCCACGGCGCTCGGCTGGGGCCTGGTGACGAACACGTCCGCGGAGTGGCTGAAGTGGCAGGGCTACCTCCTGGAACCGTTCGGTCTGGGCGGCCGCGAGGGCGCGTGGGCCTTCGCGAACCTCGGCGTGCTGCTGGCGCTGGCCCTCGGCTTCCTGGTGACATTGCTGACGCGGCGGCGGGTCCGCGAACAGGAGGCAGCGTGAAGAGAATCCTGGCGGTCATCGACCTGCAGAACGTGTTCGCCGACCCGGCGAGCCCGTGGTTCACCCCCCGCTTCGCCGAGGTGGTTCCACGGATCCACCGCCTGGTGACGGCGTTCGGCGAAGACGTCGTGTTCACCCGCTTCGTCGCCCCTCGGCGTCCGGAAGGAGCTTGGCGCCGGTACTACGAGCAGTGGCCGTTCGCGTTGCAGCCACCAGAGGCGCAGCTGTACCAGGTGGTCGCCCCGTTCACTCCACCATCCACAGTGGACGCGTCCACCTTCGGCAAGTGGAACGCCCGCATGGCCACCCGGGTGGGCGGCGCGGGCTTGGTGCTGGCGGGCGTCTCGACGGACTGCTGCGTGCTGTCAACGGCCTTGTCGGCAGCGGATGCGGGCGTCGCGGTCACGGTGGTGTCCGACGCATGCGCAGGCGCGGACGACCAGAGCCACGAGAAGGCCCTGGACATCCTGCGGCTGTACACCCCGCTGGTGACGGTGGCCACCTCGGCGGAGGTGCTCGGCTAAACTACCGCCGGTGACCGGGCTCGAAGCATCAGCGATCGCGTTGACGACTGCGGTGGTGAAAGCGGCCGCGAAGGTCTGGCTGGGTGACCGGGTGATCGCCGCGGACGCCTCGGCGAAAGTCTTCGATCTGCTCGAAAAGCAGGTCACCGGCCTCAACGACCGCCGCAAGCTCCGGCTGCTGTTCACCAACCTCGAATCCCGGGTCGCCGACCGGCTGCTGCCCTTCCTCGACGTCGAGTTCCGGGCGTTGCCGGACAACGAGCGAGCGGCCGCGGTGGAGGCGGTGCACGAGACGTTCGAGCGCGCCGCACTGACCGACGACGACCTGTTCGCTACCGACCTCGACGCCACGTACCTCTACCGCTACCTGCTCCGGACCGTCCCCGGTGTCACCAGGCTCCTGTCGGCCGACGCGACCGAGCTGTACCAGCGGGTCCTGCGGGAATGCTGCGCGTACCTGGTGCAGGTGACGAGCACCCTGCCCCGCTTCCAGCCGGGCGCGCTCGTCGAGATCCTCCAGCGCGAGACGGAGATCCTCGAAACGGTCCGGAACGTGCTGGCGACGCTGCCCGAACGTCGCCACCCGGACGACTTCGCCGCGGACTTCCGCCGCCAGGTCGTGACGGCGCTCGACCGGATGGCGCTGTTCGGCGCGGGCTTGGCCGAGGCGACCCGGCTGTACCCGCTGTCGGTCGCCTATCTGAGCCTGAGCGTCACGTCCGAGCAGGACGTCCCCGGCGACCGGATCGAGCACGTGTTGCCGCGGACGTCGAGGATCCTGCTGCGCGGTGAAGCCGGCTCCGGCAAGACGACGCTGCTGCAGTGGCTGGCCGTCCAGTGCGCGAGCCGGCAGTTGCAGAACGTCGACGGCTGGGATTGCCTCGAGCCGTTCCTGGTGCGGCTGCGCCGGTTCAGCCACTCACCGCTGCCGACACCGGAACGCTTCCTCGACGAGGTCGGCAGGCACATCGCCGACGAAATGCCGTCCGGCTGGGTGCAGCGGCACCTGCGTCAGGGCCGGGCCGTCGTGCTCGTCGACGGCCTCGACGAGGTTCCGGACGAGCGCCGCCGCGAGGTGCGCGAGTGGCTGCGCGAACTCGTCGGCGCGTTCCCCCGTGCCCGGTTCGTCGTCACCACGCGCCCGGCCGCGGTGGCCACCGGCTGGCTGCGCGACGAGGGGTTCACCGAGGTCCGGCTCCAGCCGATGACCCCGCGCGACGTCCGGACGTTCGTGACCCGCTGGCACCGAGCACTGCCCGGCGAGCCGCTCGACGAAGAACGCGACGCCCTGATCGCGGCGATCGGTGCCCGCGGCCCGCTGCGGCGGCTCGCCGAGAACCCGCTGCTGTGCGCGTTGCTCTGCGCACTGCACCACCAGGGCAACGGCCGGCTCCCGGAGAACCGGATGGAGCTGTACGACGTCGCGTTGCGCATGCTGCTCGACAGCCGCGACATCGAGCGCGGGATCGAAGCTCCGGTCCGGCTTTCGCTGACCGAGAAACTGGTGCTGCTGCGAAGCTTGGCGTACTGGCTGGTCCGCAACGGCCACACGGACGTCCCGGCCGCCGACGCCGAAGCCCGCATCACGGCGAAGCTGCGTTCGATGGGCCAGATCGACGTGACACCGCGAACGGTGTTCCGCCACCTCCTCGACCGCGGCGGCGTGCTGCGCGAACCGGTCCCGGGCCGCATCGACTTCGTGCACCGCACGTTCCAGGAGTACCTGGCCGCCCAGACGGCGGTCGAAGAGGACGACATCGGCATCCTGACGGCGAACGCCCACCGCGACGACTGGCGCGAGGTGGTGGTCCTGGCCGCGGGCCACGCCCATCTCGCGCAGCGGGAACGTCTGCTCGACGGCATCCTCCAGCGGGACACGGACGAGCAGGAACGGCTGAAGCTCGACCTGGTGGCACTCGCGTGCTTGGAAACGTCACCGGTGTTGGGCGAGCGGCTGCGCAACGAGATCGAAGACCGGGCCAGCACGCTGATCCCGCCTTCGAGCGAGGAGAAGGCGGGGGCACTGGCAAGAGCCGGTGAATTCGTCCTCGACCTCCTGGCCACCAGTGAACCCGAGACCCACGAAGAGACAGCGGCGACTGTCCACGCGATCGCGTTGATCGGCGGTCCGGCGGCGCTCGAACTGCTGACCCGCTACCGCAATGCCCGGGACCAGCGCGTGGTGGACGTGCTGGTCAGGTCCTGGCGTCGGTTCGACCCCGTCGAATTCGCCGAACGCGTGCTGGCCGACCTGCCGATCGATGGCCTGTTGATGACCGAACCCGCGACCCTTGCCGGCTTGAAGCACCTGCGGCATCTGAGGCACATCCTCTGCGACTTCACCGGCTCGAGGGAGTTCTGCCTTGCGCCGTTGGCGAGCACTTCGCTGGAAAGCATCATCCTGGAAGGGAGCCGGGCCGAGGAATCGATGGATATCGCACCGCTGGCCGAGATATCCACCCTTCACAAGATCATCGCCAGGACTCCGACACACGGGTGGGCGCGACTGGCCGAGCTGCCGAACCTGAATGCACTCACGCTGAGCCACGTCGAAGACATCGACCGGATGGCCGAGCTGAGCCCCTTGCGGCAGTTGACCGCGCTGACCCTGCACCAGCTCCCGGCCCTCACCGACTTGCGGTGTCTGTCCTTTCTGGATCAGCCGAACCAGCTCAGCTTCGAGGGCTGCCCCCGCCTGCGGGATGTCAGCGGCCTGGTTCGCTGGGCCGGCAGCCTGACCGAGCTCAGCTTCCTCGACTGCCCCGAGGTGGATCTGAGCTTGCTGCCTTCCCTGACCGGGCTCCGGGTGCTGCAGCTCGCGAACACCCCCGTACCGGACCTTCGGCTCGTGTCCCGCCTGAGCGCGCTCCGGGAACTGCACCTGAGCGGCAGCGGCGACGTCGATCTGAGCCCTCTCGCCGACCGGCCCGACCTCGAGGTGACAACGGCCTTCCGCCACCCGTACTTCGACGTGAAAGCGACCGCAAGCGATAGGTTCAGGTCGTGATCGACCACATCAGCATCCCCACCGAGGCCGGTTCCTTCGACGCCATCGCCGCCGGGCCCGAAGACGGCAGGCCCGTCCTGCTCCTGCACGGCTTCCCCGAAGCCGCGATCGAGTGGGAGCACCAGGTCGCCACGCTCGGGGTGCTCGGGTTCCGGGCCGTCGCGCCGGACCAGCGTGGCTACTCGCCGGACGTTCGGCCCGAGCAGGCGAGTGACTACTCGATCGATCACCTCGTCGGGGACGTCGCCGCCATCACCGAAGCGCTCGGGTGGCCGAAGTTCGACCTCGTCGGGCACGACTGGGGTGGCGCCGTTGCCTGGTGGACCGCCGATGCGCACCCCGAACGCCTTCGCAGCCTCGCCGTCGTCTCCACGCCGCACCCCGCCGCGCTCGCCGAGGCCATGAAGACCGACGAGGACCAGCACCTGCGTACGCGCTACATGACCGAGTGGCGGCAGACCCGCGTCACCGAACGGCGGATGCTGGAGAACGACGCCCGGGCGCTGCGCGAGATGTTCGATCGGCGCGTGTCGCCGTCGAAGGTCGACGACTACGTGCAGCGGCTGTCCGAACCGGGCGCGCTCACCGCCGCGCTCAACTGGTACCGGGCCGGGCGGCCGGGTGGGAAGATCGGCAAGATCGCCGTGCCGACGCTGTACGTCTGGAGCACCGAGGACGTCTCCTTCGGCTCCACCGCCGCGCTCGACACCGCCAACTGGGTCACCGGGCCCTACCGCTTCGAAATGCTCGAAGACGTCACGCACTGGGTGCCGGAGGAGGCGCCGGAAGCCGTCACCACGTTGCTCGTGGAGCACCTCAACGCGCGGTGACGGCCCGTCACCCCGCCGGGCGGAGCCGGGTAACCCACCCGCCTCGCGGTACGGCGCCTCGAGGGCCGTCGTGTTCACTGGGACCCGTGGATACCGCGACCGAACCCGAGACCGAGCAGGTCGTCTTCGTCACCGAGGACGGCGTGCCCACCGGCGAGACCGGCCCGAAGCTGGCCAGCCACCACGAGCACACCCGGTTGCACCTGGCCTTTTCCTGCTACGTCCTGCGGCGCGGCGACAACGCCCTGCTGATCACCCAGCGCGCCCTCCACAAGAAGGTGTGGCCGGGGGTCTGGACCAACAGCGTCTGCGGCCACCCCGCGCCCGGCGAAACCCTGGAGGACGCCGTCCGGCGCCGCGCGGCCTACGAGCTCGGGCTGCCGTCGCTGTCCGGGTTGCACTGCGTGCTGCCGAGCTACCGCTACCGGACGCCGCCGTTCCAGGGGATCGTCGAGAACGAGTTCTGCCCGGTGTTCGCCAGCTGGGCCGACGTCGAGCCGGCGCCGAACCCGGAGGAGGTCGGCGACTGGCGCTGGGTCGCCTGGAGTGAATACACAGAGCTACTGAACGACCCGACGGCTAATGTGAGTTACTGGGCCAAGGACCAGTACGAGCAGCTCAAGGGCCTCGAACCGTTCACCGGGCTCTGATCCGGCTATTCCGGAGAGTCACCATCGCACTCCCGTTTGAGCGAAATTCACCTTCTTCCGAAGCGGTACCTCAAGCGGAGCCGTCCCCACGACGACAACCAAGGGGTGGTGGAGGTGGGGATGGTCGCCGAGGGCGAAGGCGCACCGGGACGGGCAGCCGGCCCGCAGCCGCCGGACCTGCTCCGCCTGCACGAGGCCATCGCCGGCCTCTTCGCCACCCAGGGCGACTGGCAGCGCGCCTACCAGCACCTGCGGTCCGCGCTGGAGATCGCGCGCGACGGCAGCCTCCGTGACGCGCTGACGTCGAGCTACAACCGCCGTTACTTCGACGAGCGGCTGTACGGACCGTTCACCGACCGCCCGCCGCTGGCGCTCGCGCTGATCGACCTCGACCGCTTCAAGAGCGTCAACGACACGTACGGTCATCTCGTGGGCGACCGCGTCCTGCGCCGCGTCGCCGATCTGCTGCAGGAGGACCTCCCGCCCGACGGCTTCTGCGCCCGCTACGGCGGCGAGGAGTTCGTGCTGTGGCTACCCGGGGTCGACGCCCGGCGCGCTGTCCGCGTCGTCGAGGACACCCGCCTGCGAGTGGCCCGTCATCCCTGGTCAGAACTGCAGCCGGGGCTGCGGGTGACCATCAGCGCCGGCTTGGCGCACGAGCCCGGGAGGCCGTCGTCCCCGGAGCGCCAGCTGCGCCGCGCGGACACCCTCCTTTATGCGGCGAAACGCGCGGGGCGCAACAAAGTCGCCTATCACGACGCGCAAACGACACAGTTAATATCCCACTCTGAGTAACGCAAAGGCGGCATTACTCCGTCTGTCGACAAGCGGTATCACCCGTTTGTCGACCCACACCGGCCGTTCGTCGACTCAAGGTGAAGAAAATTCCGGGAGGGTGTCGTCACGAACGGGGGGTATCCGTACGATAACGAAAACCTCCGGGGGAACGATCACCTCCTGCGGGGGAAGACGGCCAAGTCGAAGCCACCCTTCGATCGCGCGAAAGGAGACCGAGTGCCGGACGAGCTCGACAGCCCGGGAACCGGTCGCCGCCTCGACGGTCCCGCGCGGCCCCGGCCCGGACGGCGCCGGTCGATGGAGGACCAGGGCGGGATCAGCGTCTCGGACGTCGTCGCCAGGACCACCGGCGCCCGCCCGTTGCCGCCCCGCGAGCAGCAGGACCGCTCCGACCAGCCAGGACGCCGCGTCCGCGGTGACGAACCACCGGCCCCGGCGCGGACGTCGCAGCCGCGCGCCCCGAGGCGGGCGCAGGGCCCTGCCGAAGACCCAGTACCCACGGACGCCACTCGTCAATCGCGCACCCCGCGGCCCCGTCAGCCCCGCCGCACGACGGCCGCGGCCCCGCTGCCGGAGGCCCCGCTCCAGAGGCGCCCGCCGGCCGCGAACCCGGGCCCCCAGCAGACGACGGCGGCGCAGCAGCCGCCCAGGCGCCCCCGCCGCACCGACGCCTCCCAGGCCGACGGCGCCCCGCAGCGCCGCGCACCCCGCCCGGCCGCCGAGGGAGCCGCGGCTCAGCGCGGGGCCGGCGACGGCCCGGCTGTCCGCCGCCCCGTGGCTCCGGCCGACTCGGTGGAGAGTCCCGCAGCCCGCCGCCCGATGCCTTCGCCCGAGGCGCCGGTGCCTCCGCGCGCGACGCCGGACAGCCCGGCCCCCCGCCGCACCGCCGAGGGTGCCCGTCGCCCCGTGGCTCCGGCCGACGAAGCTGCGCCTCGACGCGCGGCCGCCGACGGTCCGGCGCCCCGGCGCACCGGCGAAAACCCCGCCACCCGCCGCGCCGCCGCCTCGGCCGAGGCGGCACCGCCGCACTCCACCGACGGACCGGCACCCCGCCGCACCGGCGAAATCCCCGTCTCCCGGCGCCCCGCGGCCCCGGCCGAAGCGGCGGCACCCCCGCACGCCGCCGACGGACCGGGATCCCGCCGCGCCGCCTCCGAAGGAGCCGCACCCCAGCGCGTCGCCGCAGACGGCCCGGCACCCCGCCGCACCACCGAAGGGCCCGCCCCCCAGCGCGCAGCCGCCGATGGTCCGGCTCCCCGGCGCACCGCGGAGAGCTCCCGTCGGCCGGCCGACGCTGCCGCGGTCCCCGGCGCCACCCCCGACAGCCCCGCGCCCCGGCGCGGTGAGGCCGGTGTCCCGCCGCGGGCCGCGCTCGATCCGCTGACCATGACCGACGAGATGGAAGCGATCGACGAGGCCACCCAGTACCGGCGCAAGATCGATCACACCCTCGCCCGGTTCTCCGCCGCGCACGACGAGATGGAAGCCGAGGAAGCCAAGCGGCGCGAACGCCGTGAACGGCTCTCGCCCACCTCGCTGATCGAAAGCACCCGCACCGCCCTGCAGCGCGTTGTCACGACCGCGCCCTCGGCTGAAGAAGACCAAGCCGAAGCCGAGGAGGCTCGGCAGCCGGAGAAGCAGCAGGAAAAGATCCGGCGGTCGGCGCTGGCCGGGCGGATCGCCGCCGCCGTCGTCGCCGGGCTCGTCTTCCTCGGGATCGGGGGGGCCTGGGGCGCCCAGACCTACTTCGACGCCAAGTTCACCCAGGTCTCCGCGCTCGACGAGAACTCCACCGACATCCAGGACGCCGAGGCGCAGGCCAACGACGAGAACTTCCTGATGGTCGGCTCCGACACCCGCGACGGCGCGTCCGCCGAGGAAGGCGTCGGGACCGCCGACAGCACCCCCGGCGCCCGGAGCGACACCGTGATGGTCGCGCACATCCCGGCCGACCGGAAGCGGGTCGTCGTCACGTCCTTCCCGCGTGACCTCGAGATCAACCGGCCGGAGTGCCAGCGCTGGGACCCGGCGCAGAACAAGAACACCGACCAGAAGGTCCCCGCGCAGAAGATCGCCAAGCTCAACACCGCGTACGCGGTCGGCGGGCCGTCGTGCGTCACCAAGGTGATCCAGCAGATCACCGGGCTGCGGATCAACCACTTCGTCGGCATCGACTTCAACGGCTTCAAGGAGATGGTCGACGCGGTGCACGGCGTCACCATCAACAACGAGATCCCCATCGACGACAGCATCCTCGGCAAGGTGCTGCTGCAGACCGGCGAAGTGACGATCTCCGGTGACCAGGCGCTGAACTTCGTCCGCGCGCGGCACGTCAAGGGCGACCCGACGTCCGACTACGGCCGGATCAAGCGGCAGCAGGAGTTCATCGGCGCGCTGCTCAAGAAGGTCATGTCCTCGGACGTCGTGCTCGACCCCGGCAAGCTCGGCGACTTCATCAACGCCTTCGCGAAGGCCACCTTCGGCGACAACCTCGGCGTCAAGCAGATGATGACGCTGGCCCAGTCGATGAAGGGCCTGGACCCGTCGAAGATCACCTTCCTCACCGTCCCGACGGTCGGCACGGCCAACAGCCGCGGCAACGAGGTCCTGGTCGTCAGCAAGACGAAGGCCCTCTTCGACGCGCTGCGCAACAACACCCCGCTGCCCAACCCGAACGCGCCGGTCCCGGTGAGCGAGCAGGCCCCGCCGACCAGCACCTCGAAGCCGAAGAGCACCGGCTCGAAGCCGACCAGCACCCGCAAGAGCACCTCCACGGGCTGATCCGCGAGGATCGTTAGTCCGGGTTCACGTGCGGTTCACCCGGCGATGCGGTATTCGGCCACGGTTGGCCGTAGGGTTGGGCCATGCGTGAGGCCTACCATGTCGAACTCGAACAGCTCGCCGACCACCTGGCCGGCATGTCGGTCCAGGTCGCCGACGCCATGGAGCGCGCCACGCGCGCTCTCCTGGAGGCCGACCTCAGTCTCGCCGAGCAGGTGATCAGCGACGACTCGAAGGTCGACGACGCCCGCGCCCAGTGCGAGGAGCAGGCGTACGCCCTGCTGGCCCTCCAGGCGCCGGTGGCGACCGACCTGCGCACGGTGCTCGCGGCGATCCACGCCGCCGAAAGCCTGGAGCGCATGGGCGACCTGGCGCTGCACGTGGCGAAGGCGGCCCGGCGCCGTCACCCCGAGCCGGTGCTGCCGGAGTCGGTGCGCCCGTACTTCACTGAAATGGGCGAGGTCGCGGTCAAGCTGGCCCGCCAGGTCGAGCAGGTCATCCACTCCAAGGACGTCGAAGCGGCGAAGACGATCGAGTCCGACGACGACCAGGTGGACGACATCCACCGCCACCTGTTCACGGTCCTGATGGACCGCGAATGGCCGTACGGCGTCGCTTCGGCGGTCGACGTCACGCTGCTGGGCCGCTTCTACGAGCGCTACGCCGACCACGCGGTGTCCGTGGCGAAGCGGATGATCTTCGTGGTCACCGGCAAGATGCCGGGCTACGGCACCGACGACGAAATCTGAGCTCCACCAACGAAAACTGCCCCCGGCCGCGGCCGGGGGCAGTTTCATTCCACTGAGGACTCAGCCGAAACGGCCGGAAATGTAGTCCTCGGTGGCCTTTTCGTCCGGGTTGGAGAAGATCTTCTCCGTGTCGTTCAGCTCCACCAGCCGGCCGGGCTGGCCGACGCCGGCGAGGTTGAAGAACGCCGTCTGGTCCGAAACCCGGGCCGCCTGCTGCATGTTGTGCGTCACGATGACGATCGTGTAGTCCTTCTTCAGCTCACCGATCAGGTCCTCGATCGCCAGCGTGGAAATCGGGTCCAGGGCCGAGCACGGCTCGTCCATCAGCAGCACGTCCGGCTGGACCGCGATCGCGCGGGCGATGCACAGCCGCTGCTGCTGACCACCCGACAGCCCGCCGCCCGGCTTGTTGAGGCGGTCCTTGACCTCGTTCCACAGGTTCGCGCCGCGCAGGGCGCGCTCGGCGATGTCGTCGAGGGTCTTCTTCCCCTTGGTGCCACCCAGCTTCAGCCCGGCGACGACGTTGTCCTTGATGGACATCGTCGGGAACGGGTTGGGGCGCTGGAACACCATGCCGATCGTGCGGCGCACCTGCACCGGGTCGACCGACGACGCGTAGATGTCCTCGCCGTCGAGCAGCACCTGGCCGTCCACGCGGGCGCCGGGGATCACTTCGTGCATGCGGTTGAGCGTGCGCAGCACCGTCGACTTGCCACAGCCCGACGGGCCGATGAACGCGGTGACGTTGCGCGGCGGCACGGACAGGGTGACGCCGTCCACGGCGTGGAACTTGCCGTAGTAGATGTCGACGTCCTTGACATCGATTCGCTTGGCCATCAGGAACAGCTCACTTCTTCTTCGGGGCGACGAGGCGCGCGAACACGGTGGCGAGGAGGTTGATCACGGCGATGATGAGCACCAGGGTCAATGCCGCACCCCAGATCCGGTCGAAGCCGACCGAACCCGGCTCCATCGGGTTGCTGACGCGCTCGTTGTTCATCAGCAGCGGCAGCGCGGCCTGCTCACCGCTGAAGATGTCCCAGTTCGTGAAGGCCGAGTAGCCGACCAGCACCAGCAGCGGCGCCGTTTCGCCCATGACACGAGCCAAGGCCATCATGATGCCGCCGATGATGCCGGACAGCGCCGTGGGGAGCACGATCTTCATGATCGTCTTCCACTTCGGCACGCCCAGCGCGTACGACGCCTCACGAAGGTCGTCGGGGACGATCCGCAGCATCTCCTCCGACGACCGGACGACCACCGGGATCATCAGCAGCACCAGGGCCAGCGACACGGCGAAACCGCTGCGCGGCAGGCCGAACGTGGTGATCCACAGCGCGTAGATGAACAGGGCGGCGACGATGGACGGCACGCCGGAGAGGATGTCGACCATGAACGTGGTCGCCTTGGCGAGCTTGCCGTTGCGGCCGTACTCGACGAGGTAGATCGCGACGAGCATGCCGATCGGGACCGCGATGACCGCGCACACCAGGCCCTGCAGCAGGGTGCCGATGATCGCGTGCAGGACACCGCCGCCGACTTCGTCGGACAGCACGGAGCCGAAGTCTTCGGTCCACCAGTTGCTGTAGGGGATGCGCTTGATGCCGTCGGCGATGACCGTGTAGAGCACCCACACCAGCGGGACGACGGCGATCAGGAACGACAGCCAGACCAGCGCGGTCGCCACGCCGTTCTTGATCTTGCGTCCCAGGCTGACCTGCTGGAACGCCGGAGTCGTCGCGGGTGCTTCGAGCGTTGAGGTGGACATGCTCAGTCCCCCTTCTTGTCGCCGATGATGGACCGCGCGGCGAAGTTCACGACGAAGGTGAGCACGAACAGCACCAGGCCGGCCGCGATGTACGCACCGGCCGAAACCTCGTTGTTGAACTCGCTGTAGTTCGCGGCGATCTTCGACGCGAAGGTCGCGCCACCGTCGAAGAGGCTCCAGTCGAAGTTCTTGCCCTGCGGGATGAGCAGGATGACGGCCAGCGCGATCGTCTCGCCCAGGGCGCGGCCGAGGCCGAGCATGGACGCGCCGACGTAGCCGGCCTTGCCGAACGGCAGGACCGTCGTGCGGATGACCTCCCACCGGGTGGCGCCGAGCGCCAGCGCACCTTCGATGTGCGGCGTCGGCGTCCGCTCGAAGACCTCACGCGAAAGCGAGGTGATGATCGGCAGGATCATCACGGCCAGCACGATGCCGGCGGTGAAGATCGTGCCGCGCACGCTCGGCGCGACGTTGCCGGGCGCCAGCAGGGGGAACCACGAGAACGTCTCGTTGATCCACTGCGCGAACGGCTCGATCGCCGGGGCGAACACGAGGATGCCCCAGAGACCGAAGATGATCGACGGCACCGCGGCGAGCAGGTCGATGACGTAGGCGAACGGCCGGGCGAGCCGCGGCGGCGCGTACTGGGTCAGGAACAGCGCGATGCCCAGCGAGACCGGCATCGCGATGATCAGGGCCACGACCGACGTCGCCACCGTGACCTCGAGCAGGTCGAGGATGCCGAACGACATGTTCGCGGGGTCGCCGGTCGACCAGCCGTGGTTCGTCAGGAAGTTGGCCTTGTTGGCCTGCAGCGCCGGGATCGCCTGGATGAGCAGGAAGAGCCCGATCAGGCCGATCAGGCCGACGACGAAGATCCCGGCCCCGGTGGTCAGGTTCTGGAAGATGCGGTCACCGGGCCGCACCTTCTTCGGTTTATCGGCCGCGGGCGGTTGCTTCTCCGCCGGCGGGGCTGCTTGCTCCGAAATCGGGACCTCCGGGGGCGTCGTGACGGACGACGAACGCCCACCGGGGTCGCCGGTGGGCGTTCGCGTCGAGGATGACTCGCTCATCAGCTACTTCTGACCAGCCTCTATCACTCGGGTGTCAGTCGCAACGCCGGTTCAGGAGATCGCCTTGACGGCGGCCAGAACCTTGGTCTGCAGCGACTGCGGGATCGGCACGTAACCCTTCGCGGACAGCGGCTGCTGACCGTCGGTGGCCGCCACCGTCAGGAACGCCTTGACGGCCTTCGCGACGTTCGGGTCCGCGTACTTCGAGCAGACGATCTCGTAGGTCGTCAGCAGCAGCGGGTAGGCACCCGGGGTGTTGCTGGCGTAGATGCCGTTGAGGTCGAGCGCGAGGTCGTTCGAGCCCTCCTTGAGGAACTTCGCCGCGTCGAGGGACTTGGCCACGTTCGCCGCGGACAGCTCGACGCCGCCGGAGCCGCTGTCGATCAGGGCCGCGGTCAGGCCGTCCTTGGCGAACGCGCCTTCGACGTAGGTGATGCCGCCGTCGGAGGCCTTCACCGCGGTCGCGACGCCGTTGGAGCCCTGCGCACCGTTGCCCACGCCACCGTTGAACTTCTTGCCGGCGCCCTTGGTCCAGTCCGCCTTCGCGGCCGCACCCAGGTACTTCTGGAAGTTGTCGGTGGTGCCCGACTCGTCGGCGCGGGAGACGACCTGGATCGGCTTGTCCGGCAGGTTCAGGCTCTCGTTGCCCTTGACCGCCTTGATGGCCGGGTCGTTCCACTTGGTGATCGCGCCGCTGAAGATCTTGGCGGTCACCGACGGGGTCAGCGTCAGCTTGTCCACCCCGTCGAGCTTGTAGGCGACGGCGATCGGGCCGACCACGAGCGGGATGTTCCAGGCGTCGCTGGCGCAGCGGGCCTTGGCGGCCTCGGCGTCGGCGTCCTTGATCGGCGAGTCCGAGCCACCGAAGTCGATCTGGTTGGCGTTGAACTGCTTGACGCCCGCGCCCGAGCCGCTCGGGTTGTAGTTGACCTGCTGGCCGGAGCACTTCTTGCCGTACTGCTGCGTGAAGATGTCGATGGCGTTCTTCTGCGCCGACGAGCCTTCCGCGGACAGCGGGCTCTTGCCGCCGCACTCCACGTCGGCGGTACCGGTCGCAGCGGGCGCCGACGCCGAGTTCGAGCTGCTGCTGTTGGTCGCCGCGGGGTCGGTACCACAGGCGGCGAGCACGAGGGCGGCGCTCGCGACGATGCCCACCGCGCTCAGGGGCCGCATGATCTTCACTGCTGTTTCCTCCATCAGGAGCTTGACCGGGTCGTCGCGGCGTGCTGCCGCGCCGGATCCGGACATTAGGCAGCCTCGGTGGACGGGCGCCCCTCTCCGGATGAACGGAAAGTGAACAAGGCTCCGGATGTGAGCAGTGCTACTGGCCTGAAAGAGTGCCGTGTCCCGGCCGTGACCTGGGCGTTCGCACACCGTGACGAGGTGTTCGCGCCGCGTCCACCGTGGTCACCGACCGTACTGGACGTCGGTTTCGTGACGCGCAAACCCGAGCTTGGTGTAGACCGCCAACGCCGGCGCGTTGTCGCCCTCGACGTACAGGATGATCTGCCGCAGCCCGCGGCTCGCGAGGTACCGCAGCCCGGCAAGGGTGAGCGCCCGCCCGAGCCCGCCGCCCTGCGCGGCCGGGTCGACGCCGACCACGTACACCTCGCCGACGCGCTCGCCACCGAACCGGCCGGGGGTGGGTTCGTGCACCTTCGTCCAGTGGAACCCGATGACGGTGTCTTCCAAGCTGCCGTTCGCTGTGTGCTTTTCCACGGCGAGGAAGAAGCCGTCCGCGTCGAACCACGGCCGGCGCTCGTCGGCACGGATGTCGTCGGCGGTCAGCGCGCCCTGCTCGGGGTGCCAGTCGAAGGCCCGCGCGTTGACCCGGACGACGGCCTCCTCGTCCTGGCCCGGCACGAACGTCCGCAGCGAGACGCCGTCACGCAGGACCGGCTCCGGCCAGTCCGCGCCTTCGACGTCGACGTGCAGGATCAGCAGCTCGCGCTTGCGCTCCAGACCGGCCTTCACGGCCAGCTCCCGCGCCGCCGGGTGGTCGCCGTGGGCCCAGATGCGGAAGCCGACCGCGGCCCGCTCGTCGACCGCTTGGAGGAGCTTCGCGCCGTAGCCGCGGCTGCGGTGGGCCGGGTGCACGAACAGCTCGGCGACCTGGTGCCCGAAGGAGTCGCCCGTGGTGTCGAGGTGGGCGTAGCCGACGACTTCGCCGTCGACGCAGGCCACGAGGTGCTCACCGCCGTCGAACTCGCCGGGCAGCGCGCCTTCGGGTTCGACCTCGGGCCGCCCGTCCGCCTCGCGCACGACCAGCAGCAGCCCGCGCACGTCGTCGAGCTGCTTCTCGTCCAGTTCCTGCCGCCACTCTCCGGTCACCCCTGCGACCGTACCCGCGCCGGCAGGCAACGCGACGGTTGTCGCCGCGTCCAGGTGAACGTGGGGATGTCGTCAGTGAGCGAGTTCGGGGGTCTCGGCGGGCGCTTCGGCCTGGGCCGGCACGCCCGGCCGCGGGCCGCCGCCCTTGGCCGGCCGCTCGAACTTGTAGCCGACGTTGCGCACGGTCCCGATCATCTGCTCGTGCTCGGGGCCGAGCTTGGCGCGCAGCCGCCGCACGTGGACGTCGACCGTGCGCGTGCCACCGAAGAAGTCGTAGCCCCAGACCTCCTGCAGCAGCTGGGCGCGGGTGAACACCCGGCCGGCGTGCTGCGCGAGGTACTTGAGCAGCTCGAACTCCTTGTAGGTGAGCTCGAGGGTGCGCTTGCGCAGGCGCGCGGTGTAGGTCGCCTCGTCGATCACCAGCTCGCCGACCCGCAGCTCGGCGTCGACCTGCGCGGAACCGCCGTCGCGGGTCGTGACCAGCCGCAGCCGGGCGTCGACCTCGGCGGGGCCGGCGGTCGGCAGCAGGATGTCGTCGGTGCGCCACTCGGCGCTCACGGCGACGAGCCCGCCTTCGCCGACGACGGCGATGATCGGGGTGGCCGCCTCTTCCTCGCCGGTGCCCTTGAGCAGGCGGCAGAGGCTCTTCGCCGAGGCCAGGTCGCTGCGGGCGTCGAGGAGGATCACGTCACGGTGGCCCGCGTCGAGCAGGGCCGTCACCTCGGGAGCGCGGACGCGTACGGTGTGCGGCAGCAGGTCCAGTGCGGGCAGCACCGACGTGGCGTCGGCCTCCGCAGTCAGTACCAGAAGGTCCAGGCTCATCAGCCGCACCGCCTTCTCGAGTCGTCGCCGCAAAGCGGCGTTGGTCGGTGCTAAGTGAGAATAGCGGTTGAACGGCCGGGCACCTAACCCTTGCTGGATCGATCACACCTGGAGGAATCCCGGTGTCCCCGACGAACAGGAGTACGGACGCGATGGTGAGCAGGCCCGTGACCCGGGACGACCGACCCGGACCGACGCCGGAAGCCCGGCGCCGCGGCCGCCGTGCGCGGCGGTGGGTGATCGCGCTGATCGTCCTGGTCCTGCTGCTGGTCGGCGCGGATTTCGGAGCCGCCGCGTACGCCGAGCACCTGATCTCGCAGAAAGCCCGCACGCAGCTGCAGCTCAGCGACGACCCGTCGGTGACGATCCACGGCTTCCCGTTCCTCACGCAGGCGCTGGGCGGTGACTACAGTCACATCAGCGTGTCCGCCGCCGGCCTGCCGGTCGCGGACAAGCTGCAGGACGTCGCGGTCAACGCCGAGCTCGAGGACGTCAAGGCGCCGCTGTCCGACCTCGCCAACGGCAACACGAAGGCGATCACCATCGGCCGGCTGACCGGCTCGGTCACCATCAAGGCCGCCGACCTGGCGCGGCTGTCCCCGCTGGACAAGGTCAAGGACCTGCGGATCGAGCCGTCGACCACCGAGTACGTCCAGAACGGCGACAGCGGGCAGAGCGAGCCGGCGCCGACCACGACGAAGACCACCGACGGCCAGGCCGAGCAGGACGAGTCGAGCACCGGTGTCCGCATTTCGGGACACCTTCAGTTCGCGGGCAAGGATCTGGAAATCTTCTGTTTCGCGATGATCGAGGCCGACGCCGCCAAGGGAACGATCAACTTCCTCCCGAAGCGGCTGCAGTTCGGGAACGACCAGGAGACCACCGTCGTCCCGGCCGCGGTGCAGAAGGCGCTGATGCCGAACTTCAACGCGTCGCTCAGCACGAAGGACCTGCCGCTGTCGGTCACCCCGACCGGCGTGCGGGTGCAGAGCGGATCGGTGACGATCAAGGGCAAGGCGGCGAACGTGTCCTTCGCGGACCTGAGCAGGTAGGGAGCGGTGCGGTGACGGGACTGTGGGTGCTCGTGGCGACGCTGGTCGCCGCCGCAGCCGTCGGCGTGCTGCTCAAGGCCCGCAACGGCCGGGTGCGCGACGCCAAGCCGGCGCGTGCGCTGCCCGCCCCCGTCACCGCCGCGCTCGACCCGGCGTCCGCGGTGACGCTGGTCCAGATCTCCACCACCTTCTGCGCGCCCTGCCGGCACGCGAAAGCCGTGCTCGCGCCGCTGGCGGAGCGGACCGACGGCCTGCACCACGTCGAACTCGACGTCACGAACGCCCCGGAGGTCGCGCAGTCGCTGGCCGTGCTGCGGACGCCGACCACGATCGCGCTGACCCCGGACGGCCGGGAGCTGCTGCGCGTCGGCGGGGTCCCCAAGGGACCGGAACTGCTGGCCGCCCTGCGCCCGCATCTCACGACTCGGACACCCTGACCAGGGCGTTGTCCCAGGTAACGGGAATCGTCCCAAGGAATGAACGTGGTTCCCACTCTGAGGGAGCTCTGGGTACCCTCGCACCCGTGACCGGGCTGACCACCTTCTTGACGCAGCGACGCGCAGTCGACCTCTGCCGCGTCCGCAGCAGCCTGTGTCGCGGTCGGTCCGACCGGCGCTGAACCGTTTCGATCCGGTCCCCACCAGCCCTGATGCCGCTGACGCGTGCCGTTCGCACGCACCTTTCTCTGCTCCAGCTGGAGGAACCATGCCCGCCGGACCGGCCGTCGACCCGCGTGGCCCGCGGTTCGCCGCCATCCTGACCACGATCGTGCTCGCGGTCGTGCTGGTCACCGAGTGGTGGCCGCTGCTGGCGGCCCAGACCGCCGTCTTCGCGATCGGCGCCTTCGCCGGCCTCAAGCCGGCGCCGTACTCGATCGTCTACCGCACGCTGGTGGCCCCGCGCCTCGGCCCGACCGACGAGCGGGAGGACGCGGCACCGCTGCGGTTCGCCCAGGCCGTCGGGTTCGTGTTCGCACTGGTCGGCACGGTCGGCTTCGCGCTCGACGTCCGTCCGCTCGGCATCGTCGCGACGGCGTTCGCGCTGTTCGCGGCCTTCCTCAACGCGGCCTTCGACTTTTGCCTCGGCTGCGAAATGTACTTGCTGATCAAACGCTTCAGCCCAGCCCGCGCGTCGTCCTGAAGTCCAACCCAGAAAGAGAGTTCTGTTCTCATGAGCCGTGAAGACGTCCTGGTCACCACCCAGTGGGCCGAGGAGAACCTGGACACCCCCGGCGTCGTGTTCGCCGAGGTCGACGAGGACACCACCGCCTACGACGCCGGCCACATCCGGGGCGCGGTGAAGTTCGACTGGCGCAAGGACCTGCAGGACGGGGTGCGCCGCGACTTCGTCTCCAAGGAGGGCTTCGAGAAGCTCCTCTCGGAGAAGGGCATCTCCAACGACGACCTCGTGATCCTCTACGGCGGCAACAACAACTGGTTCGCCGCGTACGCGTACTGGTACTTCAAGCTGTACGGCCACGAGAAGGTCAAGCTGCTCGACGGCGGCCGCAAGAAGTGGGAGCTCGACGGCCGCGAGCTGAACTCCGACGAGGTCAAGCGCGACACGACCGACTACAAGGCGCAGGACCAGGACCTTTCGCTGCGCGCGTTCCGCGACGAGGTCGTCCAGTCGATCGGGTCGAAGAACTTCGTCGACGTGCGCTCGCCCGACGAGTTCTCCGGCAAGCTGCTCGCCCCGGCGCACCTGCCGCAGGAGCAGTCCCAGGTTCCCGGCCACATCCCCGGCGCGCTGAACGTGCCGTGGGCGAAGGTCGCCAACGAAGACGGCACCTTCAAGACCGAGGAAGAGATCAAGGAGCTGTACAAGGACGAGGGCATCGACGAGGGCAAGGGCACCATCGCCTACTGCCGCATCGGCGAGCGCTCTTCGATCGCGTGGTTCGCGCTCCACGAGCTGCTGGGCTACGAGGACGTGAAGAACTACGACGGTTCATGGACGGAATACGGCTCGCTCGTCGGCGTGCCGGTCGAGTTGGGAGCCAAGTGATGGCGGTTGACGACAGCTGCGGCGCACCGGTCCAGGAGGCCACGCCGTCGGACTTCGACACGCGCGGGCAGGTCGTGCTCGCCGGCAAGGTGACGGGTGCGAACGGGCCGGTCGGCGGCGCGTTCGTCCGGCTGCTGGACGGCGGCGGCGACTTCACCGGCGAGGTCGTCTCGTCGGCCGACGGCGACTTCCGCTTCTACGCGGCGCCGGGCGAGTGGACGGTCCGCGCCCTGCACCGCACCGGCAACGGCGAAGCCTCGGTCACCGCCGAGGGCCCCGGCCTGCACCAGCTGGCCATCTCGGTCGCCTGAGTCCCGTTCCACCCGCGAAGGCCTTCCTGCTCCGGCAGGGAGGCCTTCGCGGCGTTTCCGGGCGGGTGACCGTGCTCACCGCGCCGACCCTGCGCAGGGCCGTTCCGGACCGGGCGGACTATTCTGCGGGGCGTGGAAGCCTTCTTTACGACTCTGCTGGTCCTCGCCGGCATCGCGATCACCTGGTTCGCCGTGTACGTCGTCTACCGGCTGTACGCGGACCAGCGCTGACCCATGACCGCCAGCGGCGACGAAGCCATCGTGGCAGCGGAGAGGCGCGCGGAGAGCACCCGCTCGCGCAACCTCCCGCTGTGGGACGACCTGCCCATCCCCAACGACACCGCGAACCTGCGCGAGGGGCCGAACCTCAACGACGCCTGCCTCGCGCTGCTGCCGCTCGTCGGCGTGTGGCGCGGTGAGGGCGAGGTCGACTACCCGACCATCGACGGCCCGCGCAAGTTCGCGCAGCAGCTGACGATCTCCCACGACGGCCGTCCGTTCCTGATCCACGAGTCCCGTGCGTGGCTGCTGGACGACGACGGCAACGTCATCCGCCCCGCCGCCCGCGAGTCCGGGTTCTGGCGGCCGCAGGCGGACGACACGATCGAGCTGCTGCTCACCCACAACACCGGCATCGTCGAGCTGTACTACGGCAAGCCGCGCAACCAGACGTCCTGGGAGCTCGGCACCGACGCGGTGATCCGCACGGCCACGGCCAAGGACGTCACCGCGGCCCAGCGCCTGTACGGCCTGATCGAGGGCTCCCTCGGCTACGTCGAGGAGCGGGCGATGGTGGGCCAGGAGATGCAGCCGCACACCTCGGCCCTGCTGCACCGCGTCGCCGGCTGACGCCGTGCGCTGGCGGCGGTGCGGCGAGGACGCCGCCCTGCTCGACTGCGACTCGCTCGACCAGATGCGGGCCGCCCACGCGACCGTGCTCGCCGCGCGCCCGCCCGGGGTCGTCGACCTCGTGCCGGGTGCGCGCAGCCTGCTCGTCGTCGGCGGGGTCGCGGCCGTGCGCGCCCTGCTGGAGGCCGCCGACCTCACGCACCCACCCGCGGACGAAGCCCGCGAAGTGACCCTCGACGTCCGCTACGACGGCGAGGACCTGGCCCTGATCGCCGCCGACGCCGGGATCTCGCCCGAAGCCGTCATCTCGATGCACACCGGAGCCGGCTACACCGTGGCGTTCACCGGCTTCGCGCCCGGCTTCGGCTACCTGACCGGGCTTCCGGCCCCGCTCCGGCAGCCTCGTCTGGCGTCCCCGCGGACCCGCGTCCCGGCCGGGTCGGTCGGCATCGCCGGCGAGTTCACCGGCGTCTACCCGCGCGAGTCACCGGGTGGCTGGCGGCTGCTCGGGCACACGTCGGCGACGCTGTTCGACCCGAAGGCCGACCCGCCCGCGTTGTTCGCGCCGGGTGACCGGGTGCGCTTCCGGAGCGTCCGGTGAGAAGCCTGGAAGTGCTCGACCCCGGGCGGTACGCGCTGGTCGAGGACCTGGGCCGGCCCGGGTACGCCCACTTGGGGGTCGCGCCGTCCGGGGCACTCGACCAGGCGTCGCTGCGGCTGGCGAACCGGCTCGTCGGCAACCCCGAGGGCGCCGCCGGGATCGAAGCCCTGCTCGGCGGGCTCTCCGTGCGCTTCACCACCGCGGTGACGGCGGCGGTCACCGGCCCGGCGGTCGACGTCCGGGTCGACGGACGGCCGTCCGGGTCGCACGCGCCGCTGCCGGTTCGTGCGGGTCAGACGCTGACGCTGGGCACGCCTTCGGCGGGCCTGCGCTGCTACCTGGCCGTCTCCGGGGGCATCGCCGTCGAGCCGGTGCTCGGGAGCCGCTCCCGGGACGTCCTGTCCGGCATCGGCCCGCCGCCGCTGCGCGCCGGCGACGTCCTGCCGCTCGGCGAGCCCGGGATTCCGGTCGGTGCGGACGTCGTCGCCGGGGTCCTGGCGCCCGGCGAGCTCGTGGTGCCCGTGACGCTCGGTCCGCGCGACGAGTGGTTCGAGGACCCGGCCGCCGGGCTCTCGGCGGGCTGGAAGGTCACGGCCGAGTCGAACCGGGTCGGCCTGCGCCTCGACGGGACGCCGCTGCGGCGGGCCGTCGACGGCGAGCTGCCCAGCGAGGGCGTCGTCACCGGGGCGATCCAGGTGCCGCCGAGCGGGCGGCCGGTGGTGTTCCTCGCCGACCACCCGACCACCGGCGGCTACCCGGTCGCCGCCGTCGTGAAGACGGCCGCGCTGAGCGCCCTCGGGCAGGCTCGGCCGGGTACCCGAATCCGCTTCCGGCCTTCCTGAGCAAGGCGTACCGCCGCGCGGGTGAGACCGGGATCACCCGGTGCACCCGTCCGGGTAGGGGCCGGAACCATGTCGCGCCGTCACCCGTCCTCATAAGCGTGGAACAGGTGACGATCAGCGGTGGCACGGGTTTCCTGGACGTGAACGCGCGGGCGCGGGCGGAGCTGCCGCAGTCGCTGCGGATCGCGCTGGCCACCGGCCAGCTGCGCCGCCCGCTGGCCACCACCCTCGGGCCGGTCCTCGACCTGCTCGTCGACGGCGACTACCGGGTGAGCGGCCCGGAGCGGCTCCCGGAGGGCGGGCAGCTCACGCCGACCGACGCCTGGCCGCCGTCGGACGAGGCCCGCGTCGGCTACTACCGGACGGCCATCCGCGCCGGGCACCGGCCGGTCGCGGTGGTGCTGGCCGACGGCGAACGCGAGCTGATCATCGACGGCCACCACAAGATCGCCGCCTACCGCGCCGAAGAGGTCGCCCCCGCGGTCGTCCGGATCAGCCAGGGTCAGGCGTATTCGCCCTCGTAGGCCGCGACGAGCTCGGCGTACACCGCGGTGGAGTCCGGCAGCCGCTCGCCGTCCAGCGTGTGCACCCGGGTCAGCTTGCGGACGCTGGAGGCCATGAACACGCCGTCGCCCTCGACGAGGTCGCGCACGGTCAGCGGCTCCACCTTGACTGCCCAGCCCGCCTTCTCGGCCCCGCGGAACACCGCGGCCTGGGTGGTGCCCGGCAGGATCCCGATGCTCGGCGGCGGCGTGTAGAGCGTCCGCCCCTTCGCGAGCACGACGGTCGAGGTCGGCCCTTCGAAGACCGAACCGTCGGCCGCGGTGAAAATCACATCCTCGGCCCCGCGGCGACCCGCCTCGCGCACGGCGGCCATGTTCACCGCGTACGACAACGGCTTCGCCCCGAGCAGCAGCCACGGCGCGCGCTCGGCGAGATCCGGCGGGAAACCGCGTTCGAGGGTGATCGCGGCGACGCCTCCGGCGCGGGCCTTCACGACCGGCGGCGCGACCTCCGAACCGAGCGCGAAGCCGGTCGGTACCGCGGCCGGGTCGGCGTCGGAACCCCTCGTGTACACCAGTTTCAGCACCATTTCGGCGCCACCGGACCACCGTTCGAGCACCTGCGAGACGACCCGCTCCCACGCCGTGAGGTCGGGCTCGGGCAGGTCGAGCATGGCCGCCGAACGGGCCAGCCGGTCGAGGTGCGGCCGCAGTTCCCGGGGCTTGCCGTCGACGACGAGGATCGTTTCGAAGACGCCGTCGCCGCGCATCAGCCCGAGGTCGTCGACCTTGATCTGGGCCACGTCGGGGTCGGCCGGGGTTCCGTCGAGGAAGACGAGCACGCGCATGCCGACACGGTACTCACCTAGGCTGGGCGGTATGCCGTACCGCTCGCCGCTGCTGGACGTGCCCGGATCGATCCCTTCACCCGACGATCACCCCGAAGCCGGCGTCCCCTGGCACTGGGGCGACCCCTTCGCGGAGCAGCGCACGGCCTCGCGCAGCGTGGTCGTGATCGACCGGTCGCACCGCGAGTTCCTCGCCGTGACCGGCGAAGAACGGCTGTCGTGGCTGCACCTGGTCATCTCCCAGCACGTGACCGGGCTGGCCGAGGGGTCCGGGACCGAAGCGCTGGTCCTCGACAGCCAGGGCCGCGTCGAAACGCACATGGTGGTCGCGCACCTCGACGGCACGGTCTACCTCGACACCGATCCGGCCCCCCGCGTGACGAGCGCGCTGCCGAAGGGCGGCCCCCAGACGCTGCGCGAGTACCTCGAAGCGATGAAGTTCTGGTCCAAGGTGGACATCCGGGACGCGACCGGCGAGCTCGCGCTGCTCACCGTGCTGGGCCCGGACGCCGAGCGCGTGCTGAGCGCGGTCGGCGCCGAAGTCGGCCCGGAGCCGTACGCGGTGGCCGCGCTGCCGGGTGGCGGGTTCGTGCGGCGGATGCCGTGGCCGGGACGCTCGAGCGTCGACCTGGCGGTGCCGCGCGACCAGCTCGTGGACTGGTGGCAGCGGCTCACCGACGCGGGCGCGCGGGCGGCGGGCAGCTGGGTGTTCGACGCGCTGCGGGTCGAGTCGGTGCGGCCGCGGGTGGGCGTCGACACCGACGACCGCACGATCCCGCACGAAGCGGGCTGGGTCGGCTCGGCCGCGCACGTGGCGAAGGGCTGCTACCGCGGCCAGGAAACGGTGTCGAAGGTCCACAACGTGGGACGTCCGCCGCGGAACCTGCTCCTGCTGCACCTCGACGGTTCGCCCGAGGTCACGCCGGAGACCGGCGACCCGGTGCTGCTGGACGGCCGGACGGTCGGCCGGATCGGCACGGTGATCCAGCACCACGAGCTGGGCCCGATCGCGTTGGCGCTGGTCAAGCGGTCGACGCCGGTGGGCGCGGAGCTGCTGGCGGGTTCGGGGGACAACCTCGTCCAGGCGGCCATCGACCCCGATTCGGTGCCGCCCGAACAGCCCGCACCGGGCCGTGCGGCAGCCGCGCAACTCCGTGGCTGAACGAAAGCCCCTGACAGCGAGATCACGCTCAACCGGGATAAACTGCGCTGTGATCGAAGTGCGGCCCGGCGGCAGGCGGCGGATCGACCGCGTGCTCGGCCCGGGATACCTCAGCGGCCTGGGTGAACTGCCGCTGAAGGTGCTGCGCGAGCGGCGCGACGAAGCCGCGCAGGAAGAGACCGACCTGTCGTACCTGCGCCGTCTCCTGCACGCCCGGATCGACATCGTGCGCGCGGAGCAGGCCCGGCGCAGCTCGGGCGGCGAAGCGAGCATCGTCGACCAGCTGGCGACGATCCTGGCCGACAACGCACTGGGCCCGGCGGCGGGCTCGGGCCGTCACCAGCAGCTGGAGCCCTCCCGCGCCGGCGAGCACCGGCGGCACGCGGAGGCCCTGATCGGCGACACGGACCTGACCGACGTCGAGTCCTTGTCGGACGAGAAGCTCGCTTCCGCTTTGGACACGTACGCGCGCGAAGAGCTGTCGGTGTCGTCGTTCCGCCGCGAGGTCCAAGGCGTGATGGACACGCTGAACGCGGAGATCGCGAAGCGCTACCAGCAGGGATCGGCCACAGTGGACGAGCTGCTGGAGAACGAAGGCGGCCGCGGCGAGTGACCAACCCCGTGCTCGCCGAAGTCGTCCGGTCCGATTTCGTCGAAAGCGCTCACCGCGGCGCGCTGGTGATCACCGGCCCGGAGGGTTCCGTTCGGCTGGCGCTGGGAGACGTGGTCTCGCCGGTGTACCCGCGGTCGTCGAACAAGCCGCTGCAGGCGGTCGGGATGCTGCGGGCGGGGCTGGGCTTCACGGGCGAGGACCTGGCGCTGGCGTGCGCGTCGCATTCGGGCGAGCCCGGCCACGTGAAGCGGGTCTTGGAGCTGCTCTCGGCGGCGGGCCTGAGCGAGGCCGACCTGGCGTGCCCGCCGGACTTCCCGCTCCACGTCCCGAGCATGCGCGACGCGGCCGAGCCGCGCCGGGTGATGATGAACTGTTCGGGCAAACATGCGGCGATGCTGACGACGTGCGTCCGGGCGGGCTGGCCGCTGTCGGGGTACGCGGCGCCGGATCACCCGCTGCAGCAGGCTCTCGCCGCGGCCGTCTCGTCGCTGACCGGCGAGCCGATCGCCCACACGGGTGTCGACGGGTGTGGCGCGCCGCTGTTCGCGTTCTCCCTGACGGGGCTGGCCCGCGCGTTCGGCCGGCTGGCTTCCGCTTCCGAGGGTCCCTCGGCGGAGGTGGCCTCGGCGATGCGCGCGCACCCGTGGCTGGTTGCGGGGACGGGCCGCGAGGACACGGCGCTGATGTCCGGTGTGGAGGGTCTGGTCGCCAAGGCGGGCGCGGAGGGTGTCCAGGCGTTCGCCCTGCCGGACGGGTTCGCGGTGGCGATCAAGATGGACGACGGCGCGAAACGGGCTTGCGCACCACTGGCGGTTTCGGCGTTGCGGTACCTCGGGGTGGACGTGTCGGGCCTCGAGGAGCTGGCCCGGCCGACCGTGTCCGGCGGCGGGGAGCCGGTGGGGGAGATCCGGGTGCCGGAGCTGCGCTGACGGGCGGCGCGTGCGCCCGCGGGATCAAAGCGGCGGCTGATCGCGCCGGTCGCTCGCCTGTCGGATCGAGGCCCGCGCGCCGGCAGCCGCGGCTGACCGCGGCGGACCTGCCTGCCGGATCAAATCCCGCGTGCCGGCAGCCATAGCCGATCGCGGCCTGCCTGCCGGATCGAAGCCCGCGCAAGCCGCCACAGCTGACCGCGCCGGTCACCCGCCTGCCGCATCGAACCCCGCGCGGTCAGCCGCGGCTGACCGCGCGAGAGGCCCGGTGACCTGCACGGGCGTGACTGAGCAGCCCCCGTTTTCCACGCTACCGGCGGGCACCGACAGTTCCGGGCCGGACGCCTCGCCCGGGCGCCCGGTTGTCCACTAGTTGGCGCGCTCGCGGGCGGCCACGTCGCCCCAGAACTCGCGCAGGTCGGAGAACAGCTCGGCCAGCTCCTCGACGTTGCCCGAGCGCAGCGCGTCCAGGATGTCGTGCACCTCGTCCGCGGTGTTGTCGGCCTCCAGGACCGGGTCCGTGAACAGCTGCACCAGGCCGCCGTAGTCGAGTTCGACCACCGAGTGCTCGTGGAAGTTGTCCAGCCAGCGGCGCGTCTCGAACAGCACGCGGCCCGGCCCGGAGTCGCCGAACGTCTGCTCCAACAGCTCGCCGGCCTCGCGGGCGCGGTGCTGCGCGTCGGCGAGGGTGGCGCGCCAGGAGAGCTCGCGCTGGGGATCGGCGCGGCCGTTGCCGAGCACCAGGCGCCGCTCTTCCGGCTCGATCAGCACGAACCACGGCAGCGGGACCGTCCAGGTCGTCGACAACGTGTGCGCCGCCGACGTGCTGAGGTCCACCATCGCCGACTTCGTCCGGGCGCGGATCGTCTCCTGGGTGAAGCCGCCTTCGTCGAGGACGACGTTCTTCAGCGCCGGGTGGGCGTCGCCGAGGAAGGTGACGAGCGCGGCCGCCGAACGGGCGCGCAGCTCCAGCGGGCAGACGAGCGGCCCGTGCTCGGCCTTGCCGCCCGGTACTTCCGCGGGGTCCAGCACCAGGACGTCGGTCAGCAGGCTCGGCGCCGGACGGCCGTCGGCGAGCTCGGCGGGCAGCAGCCGCCGCGGCGCCGCCACCTGTGACTTGAGCCACATGGCCTGCTCGCGCGCCCCCGCGTCCGTCCGCCTCAGCTTGGCCGCCGCGACGGCCGCGCGCAGCCGCTCGTCCGGCGGATCGCCCAGGGCGAGCAGGGGTTCGTACACCCGCAGGTAAGCCACGAAGGGACGGAGCACGGGTAGATCGTGGCACGTCTACCTGCACCGATCGCCACCGACCGGCCGGTAACCGGTGTCCGGCGAACACTGTCGCGACCGGCACACCGTGCCACGTCGCATCGAACCCCCCGGACACGGTACGGTGTGAGCAGGAAAGAATTGTCGAGACGATGCGGGGCCGCCGATTCCCCCGGCCGCCCCGCCCCTGTGCGAGGGGGTCGAGCCATGGGGCGCGGCCGGGCTAAGGCCAAGCAGACGAAGGTGGCGCGTGAGCTCAAGTACAGCTCGCACGAGACCGACTTCGATGCTTTGCAGCGCGAGCTGTCGAGTAACTCCTCCAGTGACAACCACCACGAGGACCCTGCCGACAGCCGGTATGAAGACCCGTACGACGACGGGTACGACGAGTACCGTCGTTGAGCACGCGTAACCGCGCGAGGGCGTAGCCGGGCAAAACCCGGCGACCGCCCTCGCGCGCTGCGTGCTGCCCTCAAGTCGCGTCCACAGACGCGCCGGGGCTGCGAACCGATGAAGGAGTGAGCCGGTGGTAAGTCGGGTTGGAGTCGTCGGGGCGGGCCTCATGGGGTCCGGCATCGCCGAGGTGCACGCACGGTCCGGGTTGGACGTCGTGATCACCGAGGTGAACCAGCCGGCGCTCGACGCAGGCAGGGCGCGCATCGAGAAGTCGCTGCAACGCGGCGTCAAGAGCGGCAAGCTGACCACCGAGGACGCGGACGCGGCACTCGCCCGGGTCCGGTTCACCACGGACATCGCCGAGTTCGCCGACCGCGACCTGGTCATCGAGGCGATCCTCGAGCAGGAGCAGGCGAAGGTCGACGTCTTCCGCCAGCTGGACAAGATCGTCGAGGCCGAGGACGCGCTGTTCGCGTCCAACACGTCGTCGATCCCGATCATGAAGCTGGGCATGGCGACGAGCCGGCCGCAGCAGGTGGTCGGCATCCACTTCTTCAACCCGGTGCCGGTGCTGCCGCTGGTGGAGCTGGTGCCCTCGCTGCTGACCAGCGAGGAGACCGCCCGCCGCGCGGAGGAGCACGCGACGACGGCCCTGGGCAAGACCGTGATTCGCTCGCAGGACCGCGCCGGCTTCATCGTGAACTCGCTGCTGGTGCCGTACCTGCTTTCGGCGATCCGCATGATCGAGTCGGGCTTCGCGTCGGCCCAGGACATCGACCGCGGCATGGAGCTGGGTACGGCCCACCCGATGGGCCCGCTGCGGCTGTCCGACCTGATCGGGCTGGACACGGTCAAGGCCATCGCGGACTCGATGTACGCGGAGTTCAAGGAGCCGCTGTACTCGTCGCCGCCGCTGCTGCTGCGCATGGTGGACGCGGGCCTCCTCGGCAAGAAGACGGGCCGCGGCTTCTACTCCTACGGCTGACGCGCTTCGGACCGGTCGAAGCTCACCGGCGCGTCGAACGCCGCTCTCCTCGCGGCGCGCCTGAGCACGGCCAGAACGGCGGGCCCGAGCACCACGATGGCGACCGCGTTGGTGATCGCGCGGCCGGTGTCCCAGCCGAGGGTCGAGGTCAGGACGGTGTAGATGGCGAACCGGTGCAGGTTCTCCGCGAGCGGCGCGCCGGGCACGAAGCCGAGCTGCGTGCTGTCCCCGGCGAGGAACGGCCACGACCACAGGCTCATCAGCATGCCGAAGAAGTACGCCGCGAAGACGCCGTAGCCGACGAGCAGGGCGATCTCGGCCTTGCCGCGCGGTTTCCGCGGAAGCAGCCCGGCACCGAGCCCGATCAGCGACGACGCAAGCATCTGGAACGGCAGCCACGGCCCAACCCCGGCGGTGAGCAGCGCACTGGTGAACAGCGACGTCGAGCCGAGCACAAAGCCGAACCCGGGTCCGAAGACCCGGCCGGCGAGCACGAGCAGGAAGAAGACCAGTTCGATCCCACCGGTCCCGGCCCCGAGCGGCCGAAGCCCGGCGTTGACGGCCGAGAGCACGCCGAGGAGAGCGAGCGCCTTGGCATCGATGCCCCCACGGGACAGTTCGGCCAGGACAACGAGGATCAGCACGGGCAGGGTCGCCATGAAGACGAAGGGGGCATCACCGACATGCGCGGCCGCGGTCGGCCGGGGGTGGGCGAAGAGCGGCCAGCAGAACATGGCCAGCCCGAGAAGGCTCGCGACGGTGAGCACCACCGCGGGCCGCGGGGTCAGCCGGACGGGGCGCGGGCTGAGGAAGTCGCTCATGCCGGGGCCTCGGGCATTCCGGCGCTCGGGCATGGGCTGACAGGCGCGATCGCCGCTTGACGCAGGCAGTCGCCGACGCGATCGCCGTAGCCGGCCGCGGCGCGCAAGCCAGCTGCGGGGCGCAAGCTGGTCGCGGGGCGCAAGCCGGCTCCGGCACGCAAACCGGCCGAGGGGCGCAAGCCGCCTCCCGCACGCAAGCCGCCTCCGGCACACAAACCGACTGCGGCACGCAAACCGGCTCCCGCACGCAAACCGGCCGCGGCACGCAAGCCGCCTCCCGCGCGCAAGCCGGCTCCCGCACACAAGCCAGCTCCGGCACGCAAGCCGGATCCGGCACGCAAACCGGCCGCAGGGCGCAAGGCGACTGCGGCACGCAAGGCCGCCGCGGCACACGAGCCGGCCGCGGGGCGCAAGCCGACTGCGGCACGCAAGGCCGCCGCAGCGCACAAACCGGCTCCAGCACACAAGCCGCCTCCCTCGCGCAAACCGGCCGCGGGACGCAAGCCGCCTCCCGCGCGCAAGCCCGCCGTGGCGCGCGTGCCTGTTGCGGCGCGCAGGCCGGCTGCGGAGTGCTCGGCTGCCGGCGGAGGGCCGCTGACCGGGGCGCCCAGTCCAGCGGCAGCGCAGGCTCCTTCCCTTGGGCCCCCCGCCCCCCGCCCCCTCCCCACCCTCCCCGTTCTCATGCCAGCGCCTCGGCGACCTCGTCCACCGTCAGCCACTGCTGCGGGGCCAGGATCTTCGCCACCTGTGGTGCGAACGCCGGCGAGGCGACGATCACCTCCTTCGTCGGGCCGTCCGCCACCACCTCGCCCTCGGCCATGACCACCACTCGGCTCGCCACCGTGGCCACGAACTCGACGTCGTGGGTTGCCAGCACTACCGCGTGGCCCTGCGAGGCCAGCTCTCGCAGGGTCGCCGCGAAGCGCCTTTTTGCGTGGTAGTCGAGGCCGCGGGTCGGCTCGTCGAGCAGGACCAGCGGTGGGGCCGACGCCAGCTGGATCGCCAGCACCAACGCCAGTCGCTGCCCTTCCGAGAGGTCGCCGGGGTGCGCTTCACCGGCGATTCCGGGCGCCAGCCTGTCCAGCAGGGCCCGGGCCGTTCCCGCTGCCACCTCCGACTCGGTGTCCGCCTGTGCGCACTCGGCATCCACCGAATTGAGGTACAGCAGGTCGGCCGGGGTCTGCGGGACCAGGCCGACGCGCTGACGGGCCACTCGTGGCTTGAGCGAAGCCGGGTCCGCGCCACCGACGTCGACCTTCCCCGCCGACCTCGGGCCGCTGCCCTGCACCGCCCAGAGAAGCGACGACTTGCCGGAGCCGTTGCGTCCCATCAGCGCGACCACTTCCCCCGGTCCGACACGCAGGCTCACCCCGCGTACCGCCAGGACATCTCCGTATCGGACCACCACCCCTCTCACATCCAGTGCCGAACCGGTCACCGAGAGACTACGACCCACCACCGACAATTTCTGGAGCCGCGAGCGCAGCGGCCCCGCGACCCGCCGCGCGTCCCGGACCGAAAGCGGCAGCGGCGACCAGCCAGCCAGCCGCCCGAGCTCGGCGATCGGCGGGGCGATCGACGACGTCGCCAGGATCTCGGCCGGCGGCCCGGACCGCACCGAGCCGTCGCCCGGCAGGTACAGCAGCCGGTCGGCGTACTGGGCCACCCGCTCCATCCGGTGCTCCGCGACGATCACCGTCGTCCCCAGGTCGTGCACCAGCCGGGTGATCGCGGCGAGCACGTCCTCGGCGGCCGTCGGGTCCAGCGCCGACGTCGGCTCGTCCAGCACCACGACCGAGGGGTGCGCCGTCAGCACCGAGCCGATCGCGACGCGCTGCTGCTGCCCGCCCGACAGCGTCCGAAGTGGACGGTTGCGCAGGTCCGCGATGCCCAGCAGGTCCAGGGTTTCCTCGACGCGCTTGCGCATGACCTCCGGCGGCACCGCCAGCTGCTCCATCGCGTACGCGAGTTCCTCCTCGACGGTGTCCGTCACGAACCCGGCGAGCGGATCCTGCCCGACGACGCCGACGACCGAAGCCAGCTCCCGCGGCGGGTGGACAGCCGTGTCGAACCCGCCGACGACGACCCGGCCGGACAGCCAGCCGCCGGTGAAGTGCGGGACGAGCCCGTTGAGCGCGCCGAGGAACGTCGACTTCCCCGCTCCCGTCGGCCCCGCGACCAGGCACAGCTCGCCCTCTTCGACCTGCAGCGTCACGTCCGACAGCACCGGGCGTGACGCGTCCGGGTAGGTCACCGTGACCTGCGAAAACTCGATCATCGGGCGACCTCCGGAGCAGGGGGTGCGACGAACGCCGGCAGCACCGCGACCAGCACGGGCAGCGCGTGCACCCAGGACACCTCCGGCCAGCGCAGCGGGCTCAGCGAAGGGAACAGCAGGCCGGGGTCGATCCGGGCGGTCGCGAACAGCAGCGCGCACGCGCCGACGCCGGCCGCGACGACCAGCGTCTCGGGCAGGCGCCACGGGTCCGGCCGGTACGCCGTCCGCCGGACCCGGCGGCCGCCGAGGACGAAGCCCACGACCGCCATGCCCAGCCCGGCCGCCAGCATCGGCACGCCGAGCCAGGACGACGTCCCGTCGAGCACCCCGTAGACACCGACGCACACGCCGGCCAGCCCGGCCAGGACGCAGGACGCGATCAGCGCCCGCAGCCCGCCGCTCAGGTACGCCCGGCGGCCGTAGCCCCGGGAATCCATCGCGGCCGCCAGCCGCAGCGATCGGTCCATCGCGTCCGCCAGCACGGGCACCACGATGCCCTTGACCGCCCGCGGCCCGCGAACCCGGCCCGCCCGCAGCCGCCGCGCCCGCCGCACGCGCTGCACGCTCTCGACGAGCTGCGGGGCGACCGTCAGCGCCACCGTGACCGCCGTCCCGACCTCGGACAACGCGCCCGGAACCGCCTTGAGCAGGCGTTTCGGGTTGGCCAGGGCGTTCGCCGCGCCGACGCAGACGACCATCGTCGCCAGCCGCAGACCGTCGTAGCAGCCGCCGAGCAGCGCCTCCGCCGACACCGGCCCGAACAGGGACAGCCCGGCGGCGAGCGGGATGCGCGGCAGCGTGAACAGCACGTGCCCGCCGTCTTCGCCGCCGATCAGGATCCGGAACAGCACGCGCGAGGCGACGATCAGCGCGCCGACGTAGACGTACAGCCGGAACGCCAGCGCCCAGGGCGCGTCACTCCGCCGGTTCGCGACGACGAACCCGGCGACGGCGATGATCAGGCCGAGCAGCAGCGGGTTCGTCGTCCGGCTGGCGGCGACGGCCAGCGCGAGCGCCCAGACCCACCAGGCGCCGGGGTGCAGCGCCCTACTGCGCACGCCGACGCCGCCGGCGCGACGCGACGAACACGCCCGCGCCACCGAGCACCAGGACGACGGCGGCACCGATCACGAAGCCCCACGGGAACTCGATGTCGCCGGCCTTCGAGACGTCCGGGACAGCCGTCCCGGTCTGCCGGACCGGCGGCACGCGAGGCGGCGTCGGCAGGTCGTTCGCCGACTTCGGCCGCGCGAACGCCCAGCCCTCGAACCCACCGGGAGCCGGCTTCGCGGTCTGCGCGCCTTCCTGGCTCGACGTCCAGGTGCCCCTGGCGGAGGCGTGCCAGTAGCTCCAGTACGCCGTCGCCGACGGCATCCCCGCACAGGACTCGACGTCGGGGCCAGGCTTGCCGTTGATCCGGCACGCCACCGCGAGGCCGTACTTCTGCGAGCCGGCCACCTCGATCCCGGCCTCCTGCAGGGCGGCGATGCCGTTCGCGGGCGTCCCGGCGGCGCAGCGGATCAGCGGCTGCGGCCCGAGGTCGCCGAAGTCCACGACCACCGTCACGCCGCCGCCCTCCGGGCAGGCCCCGTCGGTGCCCGCCGCCGAAGCGGGTGCGGCACCCACGAAGGCGGCACCGAACAGGAGAGCGCAGACGACGGCGAACCGGGAGGCGATCATGCAGGCACTTTAACCACGTCGTCACCCGCCGCAGGTGCGGTTCCGGAGCGACGCGGGACACACCTAGACTGCGGGCCGTGGGACAGCTCATCGCGGACGGACAGCTGCGCGTCGGCCTGATCGGCGCCGGCCCGTGGGCGACGACGATCCACGCACCCGGACTGGCGGATCACCCCGGCACCGCGCTGACCGCGGTCTGGGCCCGGCGGCCCGAAGCGGCGCAAACGCTTGCGGAAACGCACTGCGCGGCCGCAGCCGGCAGCGTCGAGGAGCTGTTCGAGCAGGTGGACGCGGTCGCGTTCGCCGTTCCGCCGTCGATCCAGGCCGAGCTGGGCGTGCGCGCGGCCGAGGCCGGGAAGCACCTGATCCTGGAGAAGCCGATCGCCGCGGACCTGGCCGGTGCGCAGCGGCTGGCCGACGCGGTCACGGCCGCCGACGTGGCCGCGCTGGTCGTGCTGACCCTGCGCTACTCGACGCAGACGCAGGAGTGGCTCGCCGGGCTCGCCCAGGCCGGCGGCTGGGCGGGTGGCGGGGCGCGCTGGCTGTCCGGCGCGCTGCTCGGCGGCCAGTACGCCGGCTCGGAGTGGCGACAGGAGGACGGCGGCGCGCTGTTCGACATCGGCCCGCACGCCCTCGACCTGCTGGACGCCGCGCTCGGCCCGATCACCGAGGTCGTGGCGGCCCGGCAGAGCCCCGGCGACCTCTGGCACCTGATGCTCGCGCACGAAGCCGGCGTGATCAGCACGGCCACGCTCTCGCTGCGGCTGCCGGTGCAGCCGACCGTCGTCGAGGTCGCCGTCTGGGGCGAGCACGGGTACCGGACGCTCGGGCGCAAACCGGGCTCGGCGCAGGAGTCCTACACCGCACTGCTGGATGATTTCGCGGCGATGATCGCGAGCGGCACGACGGCGCACCCCTGCGACGTCCGGCGCGGCCTCCACCTGCAACGGCTGCTCGAGCAGGCACGCGAACTGGCCACGAAGTAGTACACAGGCCAGCCTGACGCCTTTCCCTTGCACCACAACGCTTCCCGAGTTGTCCCCGGAATTCATCCACAGGGTTGTCCATAGCCTCCACTGTGGACAGTGTGTCCCCTGACCGAACCATGATCGAACCACCGGCGCCACCGGAAAGATCACCGAATAGTGCGGTCCGCTCGGAATGCCGAGTCGATCCCGTGATGCGAAGGTGATCTTGCAAGGGGTCGTTCGCAATGCGCACTGAAGATCTTGAGGGGTTCGAGAAGGGAGGCGCATGGGAGCTCTGCTGCGCGCCTTCTGGGGGATGATTCCGATTTCGGCCATCGCGCTGCCGTACGCGCTGCTCGGCTGGCCACTGCTCGCGGCGAGGCGCCGCCGGAGGATGGCCGCCCGCCGCGCGAGCGCGACGGCCGCCGTCGACTGCGCCGCGCTCCTCGTCGCCTTCCTGGTGTTTTGCCTGGTCATCATGCCTGTCGGCGGGTCCGCGGACAGCACGCTGGACCTCGTGCCCGGCGCCGACGTCGCGGCCGCGCTCGGCAGTGACGGGTCACTTTGGCAGGTGATCGGCAACGTCCTGCTGCTCGGCCCGCTCGGCGCGCTGCTGCCCCTGCGGATCCGCCGCCTGCGCGCGCTGCCACGCATCGCGCTGGCCGCGCTGGTGGCGTCCGTGTTGGTGGAAGGTACGCAATATCTGATCCACACCGGTCGCGTGACGTCGGCCGACGACGTCCTGCTCAACACGGTCGGCGCCACGCTCGGCGCTGCGCTGAGCCGCCGGGGCTGGCGCGCGCTGGACGCGGCACCACCGGCCCCGGTCGCGATCCCGCTGCCGCGCCGCACCGTCTGCGAAGCTCCGACGCTCCGGATGCGGGTGCCGAGATCGGTGTGGGACACGCGCTACGCGGCCATCGCCCACCCGGAACGCCGGTAAATCCGGTTGCCGGCCGTGCGACCATGGCCGGGAAGAGCCTCCGTCGACTTCAAGGAATGACCGCCTATGCCTGGCGCCGCCTCCGGCGTCGGCCCCCGCTAGGCCCGACGCCCAGCGATCCGCCCGCAGGCCCGGTCCGCGGGCCGCGGTTCCTTGACGTGCTCTTCGAAAGGCTCACATGTCCGCCATTCAGGCTTATGTCCGCGCGACGGCACCGCGCGGCCGGGAGACCGAACGGATCGGCCCGTTCCTCGCCACCTACGCACCGGGCGACCACCCGATGCTCAACTACGCGATCCCGGACGACGGGGCGCAGCCGACGCCGGCCGAGATCGACGCGCTGACCGCGGCCTACCGGCGGCGGGACCTGCTCCCGCGGCTGGAGTACTTCGCCGACGTCGCTCCCGAACTGGAGAAACTGCTGGTCGGAGCGGGGTACGAGCTCGAACGGCGGGTGCCGCTGATGACGTGCGCGCCGGGCGAGCGCGTCGACCGGGCGGCCCCGGCCGGGATCCGGCTGCGCGTGCCGGAGTCCGAGGAGGACCTCCGGGGGATGCGGGAAGCGCAGAACACCGCGTTCGGCGAACCCGCGGAAATCGGCGACGAAGAGGTCGCGCAGCTCAAAGCCGGTCTCGAAGCCGGTGCGCGGCACCTCCTGGCGGAGGACGCCGTCACCGGGGCCGTGGTCGGCGGCGGGCTCGCCCTCGAAATCGTCGACGGCACCACCGAGATCGCCGGGATCGCCGTGCTCGAGCCGTACCGCGGCCGCGGGATCGCGGCGGCGCTCACCGCGCAGCTCACCCGCGAAGTCCACGAGGCCGGCGCGCACACGGCGTTCCTCACCCCCGGTGACCTGGGGATCGGCCGAATCTACGCCCGGGTCGGCTACCGGCCGGCCGGGGAGTGCGTGCACCTGTCGCTGACCTAGTCGTCGAAGCGCCCGGAACGGCCCTTCTTCACGTCGCTCCGGCGCTTCTTCGACGCCAGGCGGCGCTCCTTCGAACCGCGGGACGGCTTCGTGGGGCGTCGCTTGGCCGGCGGCGGCGCGGACGCGTCCATCAGCAGGTTCGCCAGCCGGCCGCGCGCGGCCTCACGGTTCTGCAGCTGCGACCGGTGTTCGCTGGCCGCGATCGTCAGGACGCCGTCGACCAGCCGCGAACCGAGCCCGGCCAGCACCCGGTCACGCAGGTGCTCGGGGATCGACGGCGAGGCAGCCACGTCGAAGGACAGCTCGACGCGCGAGTCCGTGGTGTTCACACCCTGCCCGCCCGGGCCGGACGACCGCGAAAAGCGCTCGCTCAACTCGGCTCCCGGGATCGTGAACCGGGAGCCGACCACCACGTCTTCGGCTGCCACCCCTCAAGTGTGACAGCCGCGAGCAAGAGCGTTTCAGAACCGCGGGTGGTCGCCCGAGAGGACCGCGCGCGGGCCGTCGACGTCTTCGGCCGGCTGGACGTCGCCGAGCACCCACGCCGGGACGTGCCGCGCGGTCAGCATGGCCAGCGCGCGGTCGACGTCCTCGGCGCCGACGATCGCGACCATGCCGACGCCCATGTTGAACGTCTTCTCCAGCTCGGCGCGCTCGACCTTGCCGCGCTGGCCGATCAGCGCGAACACCGGCGCCGGCGTCCAGGTGCCGCGTTCGAGCCGGGCGACCAGGCCGCGCGGCATGACCCGGGCCAGGTTGGCCTCCAGGCCGCCGCCGGTGATGTGCGCGAACGTCCGGACCTCGGTCTCGGCGGCGAGCGCCAGGCAGTCCTTCGCGTAGATGCGCGTCGGCTCCAGCATCTCCTCGCCGAGGGTGCGGCCGAACTCCTCGACGTGCCCGTCGAGCGGCATCCGGGCGATGTCCAGCAGCACGTGCCGGGCCAGCGAGTAGCCGTTGGAGTGCAGGCCGGACGAGCCGAGAGCCAGCACGACGTCACCGGGGCGGACCTTCTCCGGCGAGAGCAGCTGCGACGCCTCGACCACGCCGACACCGGTGGCCGACATGTCGTAGTCGTGCTCGCCCATCAGGCCCGGGTGCTCGGCGGTCTCGCCGCCGAGCAGCGCGCAGCCGGCCCGGACGCAGCCCTCGGCGATGCCGCCGACCAGCGCGGCGATCTTCTCCGGGTGCACCTTGCCGACGGCGATGTAGTCCTGCAGGAACAGCGGCTCGGCCCCGGTCACGACCAGGTCGTCCACCACCATCGCGACCAGGTCGATGCCGACCGTGTCGTGCTTGTCGAGCGCCTGCGCGACCGCGATCTTCGTGCCGACGCCGTCGGTCGAGGACGCGAGCACCGGCTCCTTCCACTTGTCGAGCTTCAGGGAGAAGAGCCCGGCGAAACCGCCGACGCCACCCATCACCTCGGGCCGCGTCGCCCGCTCGGCGTGCGGCTTGAGCAGCTCGACAGCTTCGTCGCCGGCCTCGATGCTGACGCCGGCGGCGGCGTACGTGGCGCTCGTGGACTCGCTCACGGTGGACGGACTCCCTACTGGAAGGAACTCAGGGACGCCGGACGGCGTCTTCGGCACCGTACCCGGCGGGACTGACGGGGGTTGCCGCGCCATTGACCGCGTCCAGGCTTTCAAGCAGGTGCTTTCCGATCAGCGCGTCCTCCGGCAGCGGGATCGGGTACTCGCCCGAGAAGCACGCCGTGCACAGCCGCGACTTCGGCTGTTCCGCCGCCGCGACCAGGCCGTCCAGGGAAATGTAGCCCAGCGAGTCGGCCCCGATCGAGCGGCGGATGCCGTCGAGGTCGACGCCGTTCGCGACCAGCTCGGCCCGCGACGCGAAGTCGATGCCGTAGAAGCACGGCCAGCGCACGGGCGGTGACGCGATCCGGACGTGCACCTCGAGCGCGCCGGCCTCCCGCAGCATCCGGACGAGCGCGCGCTGGGTGTTGCCGCGGACGATCGAGTCGTCCACCACGACCAGGCGCTTGCCGCGGATGACGTCGCGCAGCGGGTTCAGCTTGAGCCGGATGCCCAGCTGGCGGATGGTCTGCGACGGCTGGATGAACGTCCGCCCGACGTAGGCGTTCTTCACCAGGCCGGTGCCGTACGGGATGCCCGAGCCCTGCGCGTAGCCGATCGCGGCCGGGGTGCCCGACTCCGGCACCGGCATCACCAGGTCGGCCTCGACCGGCTGCTCGGCGGCGAGGCGGCGGCCGATCTCGACGCGGGTGGCGTGCACGCCGCGGCCGGCGATCGTGGTGTCCGGGCGGGCGAGGTAGACGTACTCGAAGACGCAGCCCTTGGGGTCCGGGTTCGCGAACCGCGAGGAGCGCAGGCCCGCGGCGTCGATCGCGATCAGCTCGCCCGGCTCGACCTCGCGGACGAAGGACGCGCCGACGATGTCGAGGCCCGCCGTCTCGCTCGAGACGACCCAGCCGCGCTCGAGCCTGCCGAGCACCAGCGGGTGCACGCCGTGCGGGTCGCGGGCCGCGTACAGCGTGTTTTCGTCGGAGAACACCAGGCAGAAGGCGCCCTTGAGGGTGGGCAGCAGCTCCATGGCGGCGGCCTCGATGCCCTTGTCGGCGGCGTTCGCGGCGAGCAGCCCGCAGATCAGGTCGGAGTCGCTCGACGAGCCGGTCAGGCCCGCGTGCGGCTTCAGGCCCGCTTCGATGGTGCGTTCGCGCAGCTCGGCCGTGTTGACCAGGTTGCCGTTGTGGGCGAAGGAGAGACCGCTGCCGGTCTCGGTGGTGCGGAAGATCGGCTGGGCGTTCTCCCAGATGGTCGCGCCGGTGGTCGAGTACCGGCAGTGACCGACGGCGATGTGACCCTGCAGTGACTGCAGGATCTGCTCGTCGAACACCTGGCTGACCAGGCCGAGGTCCTTGAAGACCACGATCTGGGAGCCGTCGGAGACGGAGATGCCGGCGGCCTCCTGGCCCCGGTGCTGCAGGGCGTAGAGGCCGTAGTAGGTCAGCTTCGCGACTTCTTCCCCGGGAGCCCAGACGCCGAAGACGCCACACTCCTCACGGGGTTCCGGTTCGGGCTGGTCGGACACGAGCTGCGGGTCGGAAACCACCGAGGAGCTCCTGGGAAGACGTGGTCAGGCCGGTTTCAGTGTAGACGGTTCGGGCATGCGCCAGGCCCCGCCCGGCGTGGTTCTGACCACTTCGGACGGGGCCTGCAAGCCAGTACGCGTCAACACGCGTCCGGCAACGAAAGGATCTCCGCCAGCACCTGTGCGCCTTCACCGCAGCGGCGCCACAGCCACCGCTCCGGCTCGAAGATGTTCTCTTCGGTGCCGGGCATCCGCGTCGCCACGACGTCGTCTTCGGCGTTGAGGCGGACCACGTCCACCACGTCGTCGTGCACCCGCACGCCGACGACGGCGAGGACCTCGCCGCGTTCGTCGGCGGGGTGGACGAACTGGTAACCACGGGCCACCAGCTCCTGCAGCCCGGTTTCGATGTCGAAGACGGGGACGAGGGCCTCAGCCGAGGACATCGTCGAATTCACCGTCCTTCGCGCCCGCCAGGAACGCCGCCATCTCGGCACGCGTGTACACCAGCGCCGGACCGGTCGGGAACCGCGAGTTGCGCATCGCGATCTCCCCGTTGGACAGCGGCGCGACCTCGACGCAGTTGCCGTACGCACCGCTGTAGCTCGCCTTGCGCCACTCGGCACCGGACAGCCGATCGGCCGGGATGCCGTTTTCGAATCGCTCAGCCATGTTCCCACCTCTCGATGCGGAAAAGCTTCGGGCGGGCAATGCAGATGCATGTGCATTTGCCCGCGTAGCCGAGGCTAGCACGTGTGCCTGCAACGGTAAATGCACGTGCAGAATTTCTTGCAAAGTTCTCTGACGGTAAAGAACTGCGCGGTTGCGGTTAACCTATCGGGTGATTGGCACCTTCTCGTTCGGCCTAATAGCTACGGCTAGTAACCGCTCAGCGGGACATGCCGGCACCCTCGTACCGGGTCCGGGCCAGGGGTTCTAGATCTCTTGCCTGCGCTTGCCGAGCATCGCCCGGCTCCGCTCCGGCGTCTCCGCGTCGACCGCCAGCATGTCCAGCGCGCGGCTGTACTTCTCGATCTCTTCGCGCTTTTCGATGTAGTGCGCGCCGGTCATGTACTCGACGTAAGCGATGTTCGGCAGTTCCGGTTCGCCGAACCGCAGCAGCGAAAACGCGTGCTCCGCGGAGAGGCCGCTGCGCGAGTACGGCAGGACCTGGATCGACACGTGCGGCAGCGCGCTCATCTCGAGCAGGTATTCGATCTGCTGCTTGAGCACCTTCATCCCGCCGATCGGGCGATACAGCACCGATTCGTCGAGCACCATCCACACGCGCGGCGCGTCCGGCCTGCTGAACATCTTCTGCCGGCGCATCCGCAGCGCGACCAGCTGGTCGACCCGCTCGTCGGCCATCTCCGACCGGCCGTGGCTGAAGATCGCCCGCGCGTACGGCTCGATCTGGAGCAGGCCCGAGACGTAGAGCGGCTCCCAGATCTGGATCCGCGCGGCGGCTTCTTCGAGGCCGACGAGGTCGGTGAACCAGTTCGGCATGGTGTCGCCGAAACGCCGCCACCAGCCTGGCTCGTTCGACTGCTTGACCATGTCGAGGAACGCCCGGCGCTCCGTCGGGTCGTCGACGCCGTACATCGTGAGCAGGTCGGTGACGTCGCGTTCCTTGAACCCGACCCGGCCCAGCTCCAGCCGGCTGATCTTCGACTCGGACCCGCGGATGTTGTAACCGGCCTGCTGGCGGGTGATGCCGGCCTCTTCGCGGAGCCTTCGCAGTTGCGAGCCCAGGATCATGCGCCGCGCCGTGGGGCCGATGTTCTGTTCGCCTGCGGACGCGTTCACCGCGCTCATTCCCGGCCCTTCCGCGTTCACGTCACCAGGGGGTCCTAGCCCGACTACCGAAAGTACACGTTAAGCCTTCTTGCGCAAAGGGGTGACCCGGTTTACCCCATGCGCGCGTCGTCCTACTGTACGTAGGGCACGAGACTTACAACACAGAACTTGCGAGGTTCAAGATGCCCGACGCCGCGACCCGGACCGAACGAGTTCCCGTGGGGGTCGACCCGACCCGAGCGAGCATCGCGCGCGTGTACGACGCCTTCCTGCTCGGGAAGGACAACTACGAGATCGACCGGGAGGTCCTGCACAAGGTGCAGAAGGCCGCCCCGGAGGCGCAGGACCTCGCGTTCGAAAACCGCGGCTTCCTGATCCGCGCCTGCCGCTTCCTGGCCAGCCAGACCGGCATCACCCAGTTCCTCGACTGCGGCTCCGGCCTGCCGACCGCCGAGAACACCCACCAGGTCGTCCAGCGGATCAACCCGGAGATCAAGGTCGTCTACGTCGACAACGACCCGGTGGTGCTCGCCCACGGCCGCGCGCTGCTCGAAGAGAACGAGAACACCCACTTCGTCGCCGAGGACATCTTCGAGCCGCAGCGGATCCTCGAGAACGAGGTCGTCCGGCAGAACATCGACTTTTCGCAGCCGGTCGCCCTCCTCCAGATGGGCACGCTGCACCACTTCAACGGCCCCGACGAGCGGCCGGCGGAGATCATGAAGGAGTACGTCGACGCGCTGCCGTCGGGCTCGTTCGTGGCGATCTCGCACTTCTTCGACCCGGAGGACGAGGACTCCGCGACCGCCCGCAAGATGGAGGACTTCTTCCTGCACAGCCCGATGGGCTCCGGCACGTTCCGGACGCAGAAGGAGATCGAGAACCTGTTTCCGGGCCTGGAGATGGTGCCCCCGGGCGTGGTCCGGTGCGCCGACTGGTGGCCGGACGGACCGCGGCTCAAGGACCTCAACGTCGCGCAGCGGACCATCGCGGGCGGGATCGGCCGCAAGCCGTAGGCAGCCTCCGGTCCCCACCGGCTGTCAAACGCGCAACAGCGGGAGCCAGTGCGAAAGGTCGGCCCGCGAGCCCGACGCCGACACCCGGCCGTCGGCCACCGCCGTGGTCCAGTCCAGCTGCCCCGTGGCCAGTTCGAGCCACGTCCGGGGGTCGGTCTCGACCACGTTCGGCGGGGTGCCCCGGGTGTGCCGGGGCCCCTCCACGCACTGCACTGCGGCGAAGGGCGGCACCCGCACCTCGACCGTCCGGCCCGGCGCGTCCGCCGCCAGGGCCCGCAGGGACAGGCGCACCGCCGCGGCCAGCTCCGGGCGCGCCGGAGCGGGCCCATCACCCTGCAACCACGGGGAAACCGCCAGCACCGCCGCACGTAACTGTCCGGGGTCGACCGAACGCGAAGAGGCCATGGGCAAACAGTAGAGTGGCGCACCAAGACTTGGCAGGCACACCCGAGAACGTGGGGATGACGATGGCGCAGCGGGACGAGGCGGATCGGATGGTTTCGCAGCAGCCCACCGGAAGCGGAGCCGATCGCCCCGGCAGGCACGGCAAGCACAACCGGCCCGCGCGGCGCGAAGGCAGGCAGGCGCGGCGCAGCGGCAAGCACGGCACGCCCGAGATCACCGCGGAGATGCGCGCGAACGCCCGGGCCAACCCCGACAGCTGGCTCTACGTGATCGACGAGGCCTTCGACCCGAACGGCCCGGTGCCGTCGTGGGCGGTCGTCGGCGCGTACCCGGTGAACAGCGCCGGCGACGTCGTCGCCGACTTCCACCCCAACGACCGCTACCGGCCTTCGCCCAAGGCGCTCGGCTTCCCGGACCCGGCGAACGACCTCGAGCACCTGCTGCAGCTCGTCCGCACCGAACACCGCCCGCCGTCGGACCTGCCGAAGGTCGTCCTCGACGCGACGCTGTTCGTGTACGCGATGTCGCCGGTGCAGCGGACCGTCATCGGCTTCCACAATTCCGACGGCCGGGTCATGGTGCCCGCCTACACCCGCAAGTCCCTAGTGCCGCGCGAATGGCCGCACGCGCGGGCCGTGCTCGGCCGCGACATCGTCGACCTGCTCGGCGGGCACCCGGTCGCGATCAACCCGCACGACCTCATCACCGCCGTCGTGCCGGCGGAGCACCTGGTGAAGGCCGTCGCCGACGAGCAGCGCTGACCTGCGGGTCCCACCCCATCGAGTGATCATCGACTCGCCGATCCGGCGACGCCGGTGCATCGTGAGACTGAAGAAGTCTGACGAGATCGGTGGGGAGCAAGAGGGTGAAACGACGTCCGCTGCCCTTCGCCGCCGTCCTCGCGTCCGTCCTGCTCGTGGCCGGGCAGGCGCCGGCGAAGGCGGACGACGTCTACGCCGGCGCCGAGGACCACTACGCGGGTTCGCAGATCGCCGCGGTCGAGGGCGTCGACGGGGTCCCGGACGTGCTGTACGACGGTGCCGACCAGCAGCTCGGGCACGACGTCAGCGGGCACCAGGGCCCGGTCGACTGGGCCGGCGCGGCGGGGGCGGGCGCCAAGTTCGTCTACGTCAAGGCGACCGAGGGCACCGGCTTCGTGAACCCGCAGTTCGCGCAGCAGTACAACGGCTCGTACCAGGCCGGGCTGATCCGCGGCGCCTACCACTTCGCGCGGCCGGACATCTCCGACGGCGCGGCGCAGGCGCGGTACTTCCTCGCCCACGGCGGCGGCTGGTCGGCCGACGGCAAGACCCTCCCCGGCGCGCTCGACGCGGAGTACAACCCGTACGGCGAGACGTGTTACGGCAAGGACGCCGCGGGCATGGTCGCCTGGATCCGCGCCTTCTCCGACACCTACCGCGCGGCAACCGGCCGGTTCCCGACGATCTACACGTCGACGAGCTGGTGGAAGCGGTGCACCGCGAACAACGGCGGCTTCGGCGCCAACCCGCTCTGGATCGCGCGCTACAACTCGTTCATCGGCGAACTGCCGTCCGGCTGGGGCATCCACACGATCTGGCAGTTCGCCGACCGCGGCACCCTGCCCGGCGACCAGAACTGGTTCAACGGCTCGGCGGACCGGCTGCTCGCCCTGGCCTTGGGCTGAACGGCGCAACATTCCAATAATAGGTGTTAACTCGTCACCAATTAACGATCTTCTTCCCGGGAAAATCACCCACCCGTATACCCAATTTCACGGAAGTGAGTGACAAACGCCACTTCGTCCTCAACAATCGTGCTCGGGCGGCTACCTGCAGTAAGCCGCTCATCGCGAGGGTATCCGTGAAGGGATTCAACGATGTCCACATCCCGAAGAGGGCGGTTGTTCGCTGCCCTGGTCGTCCCGGCCACGCTGCTCCTGCTCGGCAGCACGGCGCAGGCGACGACGATCTCCCCCGAAGTCGACCCCGTGACCGCGATCAACGCGGACATCGCCCAGCACAACCACGAGCTGGGGTCGCAGATCCGGCGCGTCGAAGGCGACAAGTCGACTCCGGACACGCAGAAGTCGGCGCAGCAGCCGCAGCCCGGCCAGGCCATCCCCGGCCAGGTGCTGGCGACGGTGGCCGGCATGGACGTCGCCAGCTACCAGGGCAACGTCGACTGGGCGAACTGGTGGAACCAAGGCAAGCGGTTCGTCTGGACCAAGGCCACGGAGAGCACCAGCTACACCAACCCGTACTTCGCCCAGCAGTACAACGGGTCCTACAACCAGGGCTTCATCCGCGGCGCCTACCACTTCGCCACGCCGAACACCTCGAGCGGCGGGGCGCAGGCCCGCTACTTCGTCGCCCACGGCGGCGGCTGGTCGAAGGACGGCAAGACGCTGCCCGGCGCGCTGGACATGGAGTACAACCCGTACGGCGCGACCTGCTACGGGCTGAGCAAGGCCGGGATGACGTCGTGGATCCTCGACTTCCACGACACCTACCACTCCCTGACCGGCCGCTACCCGGTGATCTACACGTCGACGAGCTGGTGGAGCAGCTGCGTGAGCGGTGACTTCTCCAGCACGGCCCCGCTGTGGGTCGCGCGGTACGCGTCGTCGGTCGGCACACTGCCCTACAACTGGGGCTACTACACCGTTTGGCAGTACACCTCGAGCCCGCTCGACCAGGACACCTTCAACGGTGCCTACGACCGGCTCCAGGCGCTGGCCAACGGCTGACCCACCCCACCCGGCTCCCGGATCGTGACGACTTCGCGTCGGCACGGCCCGGGAGCCGGTTTCATGCCGTACCGTCCGAGCTTGCAGAATGCTGCGCACACGTCCTGGGGGGAACCGCACGCGCCCGCCGGACGTCGGAACGCGGACGAACGCCCAGCGCCCGGAAGGCATGAAAGATGACGTACCCGCCTCAGCCGGGCCAGCCCGGCCAGCCCGACCCGTACGGCCAGCAGCCCCAGTCCGGTGGCTTCCAGCAGCCGTACCCGCAGCAGGGTGGGTGGGACCCCAACCAGCAGCAACAGCCGTACCCGACGCAGCAGTACCCGCAGGGCTGGGACCCGAGCCAGCAGCAGGGCTACCCGCCGGCGTCGGGCGGTTTCCCGGCCAACCCGCAGCCGGCGTGGGGTGACCCGTACGCCCAGCAGCAACAGCAGCAGCCGGCGTGGGCGGACCCGAACGCGCAGCAGTACGGCCAGCAGGCCTGGGACCCGAACGCGGCCGGCCAGGTGTCCGGCTGGGACCCGGCGACCGGTGGCTACTCGCAGGGCTTCGGCGGGCCGCCCGCGCCGCCGAAGAAGAGCAAGACCGGGATGTGGATCGGCATCGGCGCGACCGTGGTCGTCGTGCTCGCAGTCTTGGGCATCACGGGCTTCGTCGCACCCGGGTTCTTCCTCTCGAAGGACGACACCAACACGGCCGCGGCCCCGTCGTCGAGCACGTCGGCCAAGCCGTCCCCGTCGAAGCCGACGTCCAAGAAGCCGACGACGTCGGCCTCGCAGCCGCCGGCCGACAGCGGAGGCGGCGCTTCGGACGCGAAGGCCGTCCTCCAGGGCTTCATCGACAAGCTGAACGCGGGCGACAACAACGGCGCCGTCGCCCTGGGCTGCGCCGACTCGAAGCAGCTGCTCAGCTCGTGGCTGGAGACGTTCCTCAAGCCGCCGCTGCAGCTGCAGCTCGGCGATGTGCCCGCCGACAAGTACCTGGTCGAGGGCGAGGTCACCGGGACGTCCGCCGGCAAGCCGGTCAAGGGCACGCTGAGCGCCACGAACTTCGACAAAAAGGGCTTCTGCGTCAGCACGATGCTGGTGTCGTGACGCGTTGAAGCTGTGGCGATCGCCGCTGGCGTGGACGTTCCTCGCATCGGTGGTGCTGCTCGTCGGGGTCGGCGGCTGGCTGCTGACCGACCCCGCCACCAGCCGCAGTGACGCGCTGAAGACGGGCGGCCTGGCGGGCGGCGCGATCGTGGCGCTGTACGCGCTGTGGCTCAACGACCGCCGCCGCCGGGTCGAGGAGCGCCGCCAGGACATCGAGCGGCAGCGGCACGAACTCGAGGCGCAGCGCGCGGAACAGGACCGCGAGCGGGTGGCGGACGAGCGGTTCGCGAAGGCGGTCGAGCTGCTCGGGCACGCGGCCGACCAGGTGCGGGTGGGGGCCCTGCACGCGCTGGCGGGGTTGGCGCGCAGTCGGCCGGACTACACGCAGACGGTGCTGGACGTGCTGTGTTCGTACCTGCGGCGGCCGTTCCGGCACCCCCGGTACAAGACCGATGTCGAGCGGTCACAACGGCAGAACGAGACGGCCGAGCCAGAACAGGACCAGGAGCTGACGGTCCGGCTCACCGCGCAGCGGCTCCTCAAGGAGCTCCTCCCGGCCGCGAGCGACGACACGGCACCCGCGTACGACCTCGACCTGACCGGCGCGGTGCTGGAGTACTTCGACCTGAACGACCGCCGGATCGGCAACCTGCTGCTGCGCTACGCGTCGCTGCACAGCAGCACGCACCTCAACCGCTGCCACGTGCTCGGCAAGGCGTTCTTCACCGGCGCGGGCGCCGGACCCGGCCGTCTGCTGGGCTACTTCCGTTGCCACGACACGGTTTTCGAGGAGCGGGCCTGGTTCAGCGGAACCCGGTTCAGCGAGAGCGCCGACTTCAAGAACACGACGTTCGCGGGCCCGACGACGTTCAAGGACGCCGAGTTCGCGGGCGACGCCGAGTTCACCGGGGCACGGGCGACCGGCTCACTGGACTTGCGGCGGGCCTGCTTCAAGGGCCAGACAGACCTGCGGTTCGCTTCGCTGCCGGATGCGGTTTCGCTGTACAACACGTTGGTGCGGGGTGAGAAGACCGTGGAGCTCCCGGCGAGCTGGACCACCGAAGAACTGCGGGACGGCGACGCACGGATCGTTGCGAAGGCCGGCTGAGCGACCCTCCCGCTGAAACTCCCGCGCCTTTCTCTGACGGTTTCGGCGAAGTCGGGTTGCTGCTGCGGTGTTCTGTGGGTGGAAGCGGGGTCTGGCGGCCTTCGTCCGGAAGCTTGGGCGGGGTCGCGGTGCCCACCACCCCGAAGTCTGATTGTCACTACGGCCGGTGGTACCGCGTCAAGGCGGGAAAGCGTGCCTTGACCCGGCACCACCGACCGTGTGCTGGCTTCGGATCGGGGTGGGTCGAGGTCTGGCTGGGGTGCAGGTGTGGCCGCCAGCGTTCGGGCCGATGATCAGGTCGCCTTCCCAGTGCCCGGGCACCGCCCGATCCGTCACCTCAAGTGGCGGTCGCTGATCATCACCATCGGGGTGGCCATCCGCGGCCGACGCTGATCCGGCCGGCGGGCGATGCGGCCGGTGCGCGGCCAGCCGGCGACCTCGCGCCGTAACCCGCCGCGGGCCTGGACGTAGAGGGCTTGGTAGAGGGTTTCGCAGCTCACATGCCACTCCAGCCGGTCAGGGGTGGTCGTGTCGGAGCCGGCGGACGATCTGCTGCGGACTCCACCGCGTATCCAGCCCATCCTGAACGATCGCCCGCAACACCGGATCCGCGACCAGCTTGCTGACCTTGGGCCGGGCCCGCCGGGCCGCGGCCCGCTCGTGCGCAGCGTACGGCTGATACGTCCCGTCCGGCTGCTGGCTGCGGACCAGCTGCCGGGTGATCGTCGAGACCGGCCGGCCCAACTCGACCGCGATCGCCCGCAGCGAAACCCCGGGCTCGCGGACCCGGTCAGCGATCCGGATCCGCTCGACCAGGCTCAAGAACCGGCACGACACCTCGGCCCGAATGACCGGGGTCGTAGCGGCCTAGGACTGGGCTGCCTCAGCCCGCCAACGTTTCGCGGTCCGGTAGCTGACTCCGATCCGCCGGGCCGCTTCCCACGTACCGACACCGCCTTCCACCAGGCCAAAGCAGGCCGCCCGCTCAGCGATCAGAGGTGTGCCAGGCCGACCAGGACCCCGCAACATGCAATCGGGGACACGGTCACGATCCCGTCTGGACATAAAGCAACTCCTGAACACTCAGGTGTTGCAACCACCCCTAGAAACCGCCCTCCCAGGGGGGCGTCCCCAAGTCCAGTCTATCGGCCCCTAACGACAAAACCCTCGAGCAGAGCGGAAATCTCCGATCTGTCCACAGCCCGGCTGGAATGTGGACAGGTCGGAATCCGGGTCAGTTGAACAGGGCGGGAAGGGTGCCCTCCCAGGCCTCGCGCAGCTCGTCGAGCGTGAACTCCGTGATGCCCTGGAGCTCCAGCGTTCCCGACTCCGGGTCGACCACGCCGGTCCTGCGCCACGGGAGGCCGCGCGCCGTGCACATCTCCGTGAAGCGGAGTTCCTCCGTGCGCGGGACCGCCACCAGCACGCGGCCCGCCGACTCGGAGAACAGCTGCACGAACGGGTCCTGGTCGCCGTCCAGGAACACCCGGGCGCCGCACTGTCCGATGAGGACGGTCTCGACCAGGGTCTGGATCAGGCCGCCGTCCGACAGGTCGTGGGCCGCCGAGATCATGCCGTCGCGGGAACCCGCCACCAGGATCTCGCCCAGCAGCTTCTCGCGAGCCAGGTCCACGCGCGGGGGCACGCCGCCCAAGTGGCCGTGCAGCTCGCGGGCCCACGCCGAGCCGTCCAGCTCGTCGTGCGTTTCGCCCAGTAGCAGCAGGGTTTCGCCCGCCTCCGCACCGATGCCCGTCGGGATGCGGCGGGTCACGTCGTCGATCACGCCGAGGACGCCGATCACCGGGGTCGGGAGGATCGCCGTCGAACCCGTCTGGTTGAAGAAGCTCACGTTGCCGCCCGTCACCGGGATGCCGAGCTCGACGCAGCCGTCCGCCAGGCCGTGGACCGCCTGCTCGAACTGCCACATCACGCCCGGGTCGGTGGGCGCGCCGAAGTTCAGGCAGTCCGACACCGCGACCGGCGTCGCGCCGCCCGTCGCCACGTTGCGGTACGCCTCCGCGAGCGCCAGCTGCGCGCCGCGGTACGGGTCCAGGTACACGAACTTGCTGTTGCAGTCCGTCGCCACCGAGACGCCGCGGCCGGTCGACTCGTCGATGCGGATCATGCCCGAGTCCGACGGCTGGGCCAGCACGGAATTCCCGCGCACGTACCGGTCGTACTGGGACGTCACCCATTCCTTCGACGCCTGGTTGGGCGAGGAGATGAGCTTGAGGACGTCGGCGCGCAGTTCGTCCGGAGTGGACGGACGTGGCAGCTTCGCCGAGGTGTCGGCGATCAGGGCGTCCTGAGTGGACGGACGCTCGATCGGCCGGTCGTACACCGGGCCCTGGTGCGCCACCGTGTGGGCGGGGACGTCGACGACGACCTCGTCGTGCCAGGTGATGACCAGGTGCTCGCCGTCGGTGACCTCGCCGATGTCGGTGGCGATCACGTCCCACTTGCGGCAGACGGCCATGAACGCCTCGACGTTCTCCGGCGCGACGACCGCGCACATGCGCTCCTGCGACTCGCTGGAGAGCACCTCCGCCGGGGTCATCCCGGTGGCGCGCAACGGAACCCGGTCGAGGTAGATGTGCATGCCGCCGTCGCCGGCCGCGGCCAGCTCCGACGTCGCGCAGGACAGCCCGGCGCCGCCGAGGTCCTGGATGCCGACGACGAGCTTCTGCGCGAACAGCTCGAGGCAGCACTCGATGAGCACCTTCTCGGTGAACGGGTCGCCGACCTGGACGCTCGGCAGCTTCTTGCGGCCCGACGCCGACTCGTCACCCGAAAAGGTGTCACTCGCCAGGACGGAAACGCCGCCGATGCCGTCGAGGCCGGTACGCGCGCCGAACAAGATGATCTTGTTGCCGGTGCCGGACGCGAACGCCAGGTGCAGGTCCTCGACGCGCATGGCGCCGACGCACAGCGCGTTCACCAGCGGGTTGCCCGAGTAGGACGGGTCGAACACCAGCTCGCCGCCGATGTTCGGCAGGCCGAGGCAGTTGCCGTAGCCGCCGACGCCGGCGACCACGCCGGGCAGCACGCGCTTGGTGTCGGGGGCGTCGGCCGGGCCGAAACGCAGCGCGTCGGCGACCGCGAGGGGCCGCGCGCCCATCGCCATGATGTCGCGGACGATGCCGCCGACGCCGGTCGCGGCGCCCTGGTACGGCTCCACATAGGACGGGTGGTTGTGGCTCTCCACCTTGAAGGTGACCGCCCAGCCCTCGCCGATGTCGACGACGCCCGCGTTCTCGCCGATGCCGGCCAGCATCTTGGCCTTCATCTCGTCGGTGGCGGTTTCGCCGAAGTAGCGCAGGTGCTTCTTCGACGACTTGTACGAGCAGTGCTCGCTCCACATGACCGAGTACATCGCCAGCTCCGCGTCGGTGGGCCGGCGGCCGAGGATCTCCCGGATGCGGGCGTACTCGTCGTCGGCGAGCCCGAGCTCGCGATACGGCTGGGTGTGGTCCGGGGTCGCCCCGGCGCGCTCGGTGGTGTCAACGGTGCTGGTCACGGTGTCCGTGTCAGGGTTCGCCACGGCCGTCAGGATACGTGCCGCCCGCCGATGCCCCGGACGGTGGGCCGCCGAACCGGGAGGGCCCGCGGGCGGTGTGACCGAGGCGACATCGAGGACGGTCCGGGGCGTTCGGTGCCGGGTGTGTTGGTTGGGGACAACTCGGGGTGCGGCTCGGGCTTGGGGCCGGAATTGTCGGTGCTCGGGAGTAGCGTTGAAACCGGGGGTCCCCCAGCGGGCCCTGGGGACAACTTCGGCACCTTGGCGTCCCCTGGGGACAACTCCGGTGCGGGGGGCTGGAACTGTCGGTGCTCGGGAGTAGCGTTGAAACCGGGGGTCCCCCAACGGGCGAGGGCGGTTGGCGGCTTGCGCCGACCCCGGGATCTCCCAAGAGCGGGCGGTTGCCGGCCCGCACTGATCACGACTCCCCGAACGCCCCGGGCGTGGCTGTCCCGGGAAATCCTCCCGGCCACGCACCCCAAGCGCGCGAAAGATCACCCCGGCGGCGACGGGCACCGGAAAATCGGTCGCCTTCCTCCCGGGGGCGGCTTACCGTCGAGAATCGTGCTTTCCGCCACGTATCCCTTTCCGCCGCTGCGGCTGCCGGTGCGGCCGACCGCGAGCCGGTTCCTGCTTGCCGTCTTCCGGGCTCGGCTCGGGACGGTGGTCGGTGCTGCCGCGATCGGGGTCGTCTGGGCGCTGACCGGTGCGCTGCTGCCGCTCGTCGTCGGTCAGGGCATCGGGGCCATCAGCGCGCACGACGGTGCCGCCGTCCTGCGCTGGGCGGTAGTCGCCGCCGTGCTCGGGGTCGTGCAGACGCTCTTCGGGACCTGGCTGCACTTCCTCAACTACGGCCTGTGGCTGCACGGCGCGGGCTCGACCCAGCGGCTCGTCTCGGCGCACACCACGCGCGTCGGCGCCGGGCTGCGTGAGCAGACCACCACCGGCAACCTCGTCGCGATCTCCACGACCGACATCAACCACATCGGCAACACCGTCGAGATGACCGGCCGGGCGTTCGGCTCGCTGCTGGCGTTCGTCGTGGTGGCCGTGTGGCTGATCTCGACGTCGCCGCTGCTCGGCGTGGTCGCGCTGGTCGGGGTGCCGGTCGCGGTGCTCGGCATCGGGCCGCTGCTCGCGCCGCTGCAGAAGCGCAAGGCGAAGCAGCGGGAGAAGCGCGGGGACGTCAACGCGCTCGGTGCGGACATCGTGGCCGGCCTGCGGATCCTGCGCGGCATCGGCGGCGAGCGGCGGTTCTTCGCCCGCTTCCGCGAGACCAGCCAGCGGGTGCGGCTGGCCGGCGTCGAGGTCGGCGAGGCCGAGGCGTGGCTGGCCGCGGCGGAGATCGCGCTGCCGGGCCTGGTCACCGTGGTGATCACCTGGCTCGGCGCGCGGCTGGCCGTGGCCGGCTCGATCGACGTCGGGCAGCTGGTGGCGTTCTACGGCGTCTCGGCCTTCCTGATCTGGCCGGTCAACGCCGCGACGGAGGCCGTCGGGTCGATCACGTCCGGCCTGGTCGCGTCGCGGAAGGTGGTGGCGCTGCTGGCTATCCGCCCGAAGCTGGCGGACCCGGAGACGCCGGTGCCGCTGCCCGGCGGCCCGCTGGAGCTGGTGGACACCGAGTCCGGGGTCCGGATCGCGCCCGGTCGCCTGACCGTCGTCGACTTCGGGGCCGGCGGCGAAGCGGTGGCCGACCGGCTGGCGCGGTTCGCCGATCCGGCCGAGGGCGAAGAAGTGCTGGTCGGCGGCGTCCGGGCGGACCACGTCGCGCTCGCGGAGCTGCGGCGCCGGATCGTCTACGCGCACAACCAGGACATCTGGTTCTCCGGTGTGCTGCGCGAGCAGCTGGCGCCGGCGCGACCGGGCGGCGTGAGCATCACCGAAGCGCTGTACGCGGCCGACGCCGACGACATCATCGAGGCGCTGCCCGACGGCGTCGACGAGGTGATCGGCGAGCGCGGCCGCGAGGTGTCCGGCGGCCAGCGGCAGCGGCTGAACCTGGCCCGCGTGCTGGCGACCGACGCCGACGTCCTGGTGCTCGACGAACCGACGTCGGCGGTCGACGCGCACACCGAGGCCCGCATCACCGAACGCGTCGCCGAGCTCCGGCGGGGCCGGACCACGGTGGTGTTCAGCCAGAGTCCCTTGTGGACACATGTGGCCGACGAAGTGTTCACCGCGAAGGGGGTGACAGTGTGAAACGGCTTCCCACGGCGGACCGGCGGGACGTCCGCCGCTGGGCCGTGCAGACGGCCAAGAACCACCAGCGCGAGTTCGGCCTGCTGCTGGGCTCGCTGGCCGTGGCCACGCTGATCGGCCTGGCCGGGCCGCAGCTGCTCGGCTCGCTCGTCGACGACGTCGCGGCCGGCACCACGACCGGGCACGTCGACGTGCTGGCGGCGGTGTTCGTCGCCATCCTGCTGCTGCAGGCGGTGGCGCGGAAGGTCGCGCGGATGCGTGGCGCGGTGTTCGGCGAGCTGGTGCTGGCCGAGACGCGCGAGGAGTTCGTCGGGACGGCGTTGCAGCTGCCGCTCGGCACCGTCGAAGCGGCGGGCACCGGTGACCTGCTCAGCCGGGCCACCACCGACCTCGGCCGGATCGACCACGCGGCGCGGTTCGCCGTGCCGCAGATCCTGATCGCGGCGGTGACCGTGGCGTTCACGATCGTCGCGATGGTCGTGACGTCGCCGCTGCTCTCGCTGGGCCTGCTGGTCGCGCTGCCGCTGCTGGTACCGGTGAACGTCTGGTACCAGCGGCGGATCCCGGCGGCCATGCAGTGGATGCTCGACCGCTGGGCCGACCTGACCACCAGCGTCCACGAGACCGCGGAGGGCGCGCGCACGACCGAGGCGCTCGGGCTCGCCGAACGGCGGATCGGCGCGGCGCACGACGCGCTGGAGCGGAGCATCTACGGCGAACGCCGGATGCGGGCGCTGCAGCTGCGGTGGCTGCCGTCGCTGGAGATCAGCTACGTGCTGCCGCTGGCGGTGATGCTGCTGCTCGGCCTGCTCGCGTACGTGCAGGGCTGGGCCGGGCTCGGCGAGATCACCACGATGCTGCTGTACGTGCAGGGCATGGCGGCGCCGCTCAACGAGGCGCTGTTCTGGCTCGAGGACCTGCAGGTCGCGGCGGCCGCGGCGCGCCGGATCCTCGGCGTGCGGTCGGTCGCGGTCGATTCCGCGGGCGTGGACGAGGTGCCGCGCGGGCGGGACATCGACGTCCACGGCGTCCGGTTCGGCTACACCGCCGATCGCGAGGTGCTGCACGGCATCGACCTGCGCGTTCCGCGCGGCGAGCGGCTGGCGATCGTCGGGCCGTCGGGCGCGGGCAAGTCGACGCTCGGCCGGCTGCTGGCCGGCATCGCGGCGCCGTCGGCGGGCTCGGTGCGCATCGGCGGCCAGGACGTCTCGGCGCTGGCCGACGACGTGCTGCGCGGTGAGGTGCTGCTGCTGACCCAGGAGCACCACGTGTTCTCCGGGACGCTGCGGGAGAACCTGGCGCTGCCGGCCCGCCGGGCGGGTGGCGACTGGACGGACGAGGAGCTGACGGCGGCGTGTGCGTCGGCGGGCGTGTCGGACTGGGTCGCGACGCTGCCGTCCGGGCTGGACACGAAGCTCGGGCCGGGCGAGCACCCGGTGCCGGCGGCGATCGCCCAGCAGCTGGCGCTGGCCAGGGTGGTGCTGGCGGACCCGCACACGCTGGTGCTCGACGAGGCGACGTCGCTGCTGGACACGGGCTCGGCCCGCGACCTCGAGCGGTCGCTGAACAGCGTGCTGGAGGGCCGGACGGTGATCGCGATCGCCCACCGCCTGCACACGGCCGCGGCGGCGGACCGGGTGGCGGTGGTCGAGGGCGGCCGGATCACGGAGCTGGGCCCACACGAGGAGCTGCTGTCGGCGGGCGGCTCGTACGCCCGCCTGGTGGCGGCGGCGAGTTAGCACGGAGTGGTCAGGTACACCGGGTCACCGGCGGCCTGCTGGTGTTGCGGTCGCGGTCGACGTGTCGCTCCCGTAGGCGAGGAGCGGGGCTCCACAACGAACCCAAAAGCTCCGGGGCTGTGGACAACTCACGTCCACAGCCCCGGCACCGTCGGTGCGCCCCGGTAGAATGGATACCCGGGGGGCCGAGGGCCGCCCTCAGGCCTTCACAAGCGCGTCCACCGCGCTGAAGAACATCCCGAGCCCGTCGTCCGAGGGCCCGGTGAGCGCGTCGATCGCGTGCTCCGGGTGCGGCATGAGCCCGACGACCCGGCCGTTCTCGCTGCGGATCCCGGCGATGTCGTTGCGCGACCCGTTCGGGTTCCCGCCGACGTACCGGAACACCACGCGTCCCTCGCCCTCCAGCTCGTCCAAAGTGGACTGCTCGGCCATGTAGCAGCCGTCGATGTTCTTCATCGGGATGAGGATCTCCGCGCCGGTTTCGTACCGGGTGGTCCACGCCGTGTCCGTGTTCTCCACCCGCAGCCACTGGTCGCGGCAGATGAAGTGCAGGCCCTGGTTGCGGATCATCGCGCCCGGCAGCAGGCCGGCCTCGCACAGGATCTGGAACCCGTTGCAGATGCCGAGCACCGGCATGCCCGCCCGCGCGGCCTCGATCACCGGCGTCATCACCGGCGCGAACCGGGCGATGACGCCCGCGCGCAGGTAGTCGCCGTAGGAGAAGCCACCCGGGACGATCACGGCGTCGACTTCGTGCAGGTTCTCGTCCGCGTGCCACAGCGGCACCGCCTCGCCGCCGGCGTAGCGGACCGCGCGGGCCGCGTCACCGTCGTCCAGCGTGCCGGGGAACGTGATGACGCCGATGCGCGCGCTCACGCGTCCACCCGCGTGATCGTCCACTGCTCGATGACCGGGTTCGCGAGGAAGCCTTCGGCGATCTTCTCCAGCGTCGCGTCGTCGACCGTGTCGTCGACCTCGATCTCGAAGTGCTTGCCTTGGCGGATCTCGGTGATCCCGGTGAACCCCAGGCGGCCGGCGGCGCCGAGCGCGGCCTGTCCCTGCGGGTCGAGGATTTCGGGCTTCGGCATGACGTCGACGACGACTCGGGCCACGGCAGGCTGCTCCTTATTCACGCAGGTCGTGGGTACCCTGCGAGCATAGTTCACCCTCTCGAACCCCTGGCGGGGCCCACCGGGAAACCTAGACTGGCCGACGGCGCGGCGCTGCGCCATGATGAGTCGTTGACATCTCGCCAACAGGAGGCACCGTGGCCGTCCAAGACTCCTACGACTACGTCATCGTCGGCGCCGGGAGCGCGGGCTGCGTCCTGGCGAACCGGCTGACCGAGGACCCGGCGGCGCAGGTCCTGCTCCTCGAAGCGGGCGCGGAGGACACCGCGGACGAGATCCACATCCCGGCCGCCTTCGCCTCGCTGTTCAAGACCAAGTGGGACTGGAACTACGAGACCGTCGAGCAGAAGCACACGGGCAAGACCTCGTACTGGCCGCGCGGGAAGATGCTCGGCGGCTGCTCGTCGATCAACGCGATGATCTACATCCGCGGCAACCGCGCCGACTACGACGGCTGGCGCGATTCGCACGGCGCCACCGGCTGGGGCTGGGACGACGTCCTGCCGTACTTCAAGCGCGCCGAGGGCAACCAGCGGCTCGGCGGGCCGCTGCACGGCACCGACGGCCCGCTGCACGTCGAAGACCGCCGGTTCACCCACGAGCTGTCGCAGGCCTGGGTCGATTCGGCCGTCGCGTGGGGCCTCAAGCGCACCGACGACTTCAACGGCGAGAGCCAGGAAGGCGCCGGCGTCTACCAGGTGACGTGCAAGAAGGGCCGCCGCTGGTCCACCGCAGACGCCTACCTGCGCCCGGCGCTCTCGCGGCCGAACCTCACGGTGAAGACGTGCACGCCGGCCACCCGCGTCGTCTTCGAGGGCACCCGCGCGGTCGGCGTGTCCTATTTGGACAATGGGGTGGAGCACACGGCGCACGCCGCGGCCGAGGTCATACTTTCGGGTGGTGCCGTCAACTCGCCGCAGCTGCTGATGGTTTCCGGTGTCGGCCCGGCCGAGCACCTGCGCGAGCACGGCATCGACGTGGTCGCCGCGCTGCCCGGCGTCGGCGAGAACCTGCACGACCACCCGGCGTGCGGCATCATCTGGTCCACTCGCGACACGACGGACCTGGTCGACGCGGCTTCGCTCTTCGGACTGGCCCGCTACCAGCTGACCCGGCGCGGCCCGCTGACGTCGAACATCGGCGAAGCGGGCGCGTTCTACCCGACCACGGACGGCTTGCCGGCGCCGGACATGCAGATCCACGTGGCGCCGACGTTGTTCTACGACAACGGGTTGCGCGAGCCGACGGTGCCCGGCTTCACGTCGGCGGCGACCCTGGTGGACGTCGCGAGCCGGGGACGGCTGCGGCTGAAGTCGGCGAACCCGTTGTGGAAGCCGGAAATCGATCCCGCCTACTACGCCGAGCCGCGCGACATGGAGACGATGATCTCGGGCCTGCGGGCGCTGATCGAGATCGGGCAGGCGGGGCCGTTGCGGCGATTCCTGGACAAGCCGTTCCTGCCGGCGCGGCACGACTTGAGCGATTCCGAGCTGGCCGACCACATCCGGGAGAACACGCAGACGCTTTATCACCCGGTCGGGACTTGCTCGATCGGGTCGGTGGTCGACCCGGAGTTGCGGGTCCAGGGCGTGGAGGGACTGCGGGTGGTCGACGCTTCCGTGATGCCGGTGGTGCCGCGGGGGAACACCAATGCGCCGACGATCATGGTGGCGGAGAAAGCGGCCGACCTGATCCGGGGGCGGTCGGCGTAGTCGCGCCCGATCCGGCTCAGCCGGTGGACGCCCCTGACCCGGCCACGGCGTACCGGGCGGCGGTGGTGCGCACGGCCTCGTCGACCACCTGCGTGACGCGTTCGGCGCTCACCGCCCAGCCCGGCACCAGGAGCGCCGGCCAGAAGACGTAGTTGGCGATCATGCCGAGGAACTGGGTGGCCGCGAGGTCGACGTCCTCGATCCGCACGGTTCCCGCCTCGTGCTCGGCGCGGAGGTAGCTGCGCACGGACTCGAAGTAGGGCAGCTTCCCGTGCGAGAACTGGGCGTGGGCGAGCTCGGGGAACCGCGGCAGCTCGGCGATGACGATCCGGAACAGGTCGGTCATCCGGGGCCGGCCCAGCAGCTCGGCGTACCGGCGGCCGATGGTGGCGAGCCCCTCGACGACGTTGCCCGCCGGCGGGGGTTCCTCCTCGCCGGCGGTCGACCACGACTCGGTCACGATGGCGTCGAACAGCGCGGCCTTGGTCGGGAACTGCTTGAACAGGGTGGCCCGCGAAACGCCTGAGCGCTCGGCGATCCGCGCCAGCGACGTCCGGTCGTAGCCCAGCTCGAGGAACAGCGCGGTCGCGGCCGCCACGATCAGCGCGCGCTTTTCCTGGGCGACGCGCTGGTGGTACGTCGTCACGACCTTGCTCATGGGCCGAGCATACGAGGTGAGTGGCTTGACTCGCCACTGCCGCCGACCTAGTGTCGGATGCATGGTGAGTCGACCGGCTCACCACCGCCGTACCGAGGGAACACCCCCATGCCCCGCTTCGACAACCAGACCGTGCTCGTGACCGGTGGGACCGGTGGCCAGGGCTCGAGCCACGTGCGCGCCTTCCACGCGGAGGGAGCGAACGTGGTGATCGGCGACATCGACGCGGAACGCGGCGCCGCTCTCGCCGACGAGCTCGGAACCCGCGCTCGCTTCGCCCGCCTCGACGTCACCGACGAGAGCTCGTGGGCCGCCGCCGTGCTCACCGCCGAAAGCGCTTTCGGCCGCTTGAACGTGCTGGTCAACAATGCGGGCGTGCAGAACCCGCCGGCACCGATCGAGCAGACGGACCAGGCCACGTGGTCGCGCATCCTCGACGTCAACCTCACCGGGACCTTCCTCGGCATCAAGGCCGCGGCCCCCGCGCTGCGCCGCGCGGGAGGGGGAGCCATCGTCAACATCGCCTCGACCATGGGCCTGGGCGGCACGGCGCACTACGCGCCCTACGTCGCCGGCAAGTGGGCCGTGCGCGGTCTCACCCGGACGGCGGCGCTCGAGCTCGGCCGGGACCACATCCGCGTGAACACCATCCACCCCGGCGTGATCGCGACGCCCTTCATCCACGAACCGGCGGCCGGCGCCACCGCGGCGATCGCCGACTTCTACTCGCCCGAGCCGTTCGCCATCCCCCGGCTCGGGGAGCCGGCCGACGTCACCGGGCTCCTCCTGTTCCTCACGTCGTCGGAGGCGTCGTTCGTCACGGGGTCGGAGTACGTCATCGACGGTGGGCTGCTCCTCGGACCCGCGCTGCAGGCCGATGCCGCGTGAGCGGTCTGTCCCACCTGCCCGATCACCTCCGGCGGGCCATCGAGATCACGCCCGCCGCGGGCACCAGCGAACGGATCGTCGACATCACGACGCGGGGGCGCCGCACCGGGCGGCCACGCCGGATCGAGATCTTCTTCTACCGGGCCGCGGGCGCCACTTACCTGTGCAGCGGCGCCGGCGGTGCCGCGACCGGCTGGTACGCGAACCTGCTGGCCAATCCCGGATTCACCGTCCACCTCAAGAACGGGGTCCGGGCGGATCTGCCTGCGTGGGCCACGCCGGTCAGCGACGCGGCTGAACGTCAGGCCGTGCTGGCGGAGATCGTCGCGGATCTCAACCAGCCGCACGACCCCGGCACCATCCGGCCGACCCGGCTCGAAGACTGGGCCGAGAGCCGGCTGATGCGCATCAGCTTCCGCCGGCCGGACGCTGCTCGGTAGGTCGGGTTTCGTTCTTGACGGGCGCGGGCCTCGGCCCCCGGTATCCAGTTTATCGGCGGCCACCGACGATTTCGGTGGGTTCCCGGGGTTGTGGACTCGAGTTGTCCACAACCCCGGGGGCGCTCACCGCTTGCCGTGGAGGATCGTCACCAGCTTGGCCACCAGGGCGTCCGTTGATTCCTTGCGGCTGAACGACGTCAGCGTCAACGGCGCCGTGAACCGCTGGCGGGCGATGGCCTTCGTGCGGGCGAACTCGCGCAGGCCCTCCGGTCCGTGGATGCGGCCGAACCCCGAATCGCCCACGCCGCCGAAGGGCAGGGAGGCGATGCCCGCGAACGACAGCGGGGCGTTGATCGCCGTCATGCCCGTGCGCAGCTTCTCCGCCAGCTCCACGCCACGCGACTTCGAAAACACCGTCGACCCGAGGCCGTACTTCGTGTTGTTCGCGCGTTCGACCGCTTCGTCCATGTCGCGGACTTTCGCGATCGTCACCGTCGGGCCGAACGTCTCCTCCGTCACCGCCTCGGAGTCCTCCGGGACGTCCACCAGCACCGTCGGCTGCGCGTAGCGGTCGCCCACCGCGTCCTCGCCACCGAGCACCGCCTTGCCGCCGCGGGACAGGGCGTCGTGGATGTGGCGCTTGATCACGCCCAGCTGGGACGGCATCGTCACCGGGCCGTACTGGGCCGCCTCGTCCGAGCCCGCGCGGATGTCCTTGGACTTCTCGACCACCTTCGCCACGAACTCGTCGTGGACCTTTTCGTGCACGTACACCCGCTCGACGCCGATGCACGTCTGGCCCGAGTTCGAGAACGCGCCCCACACCGTCGCGTCCGCCGCCGCGTCCAGGTCCGCGTCCGCGTCGACCAGGACCGGGTCCTTGCCGCCCGCCTCGATGACCACCGGGGTGAGCGTCTCGGCCGCCGCGGCCATGATGCGCTTGCCCGTCGCCGTCGAGCCGGTGAAGGCGATCTTGTCGACACCGGCGCCCACCAGCGCCGCGCCCGTCTCGCCGAAGCCCGTGACCAGCTGCAGCACCGGCTGCTCAGGCACGATCTCGGCGAACGCGTCGACCAGCCACTTGCCGACACCCGGGGTGTACTCGCTCGGCTTGAACACGACCGCGTTGCCCGCGGCGAGCGCGTACGCGATCGAGCCCAGCGGGGTGAACACCGGGTAGTTCCACGGGCCGATCACGCCGACCACGCCCAGCGGCTGGTACTCCACCGTCGCCGCCTGGTTCGACATCAGCAGCCCGGCGGACCGCTTTTGCTTGCCGAGCACCTTCTTCGCGTGCTTGCCGGCCCACGCGATGTGCTCGATGGCCAGGATGCTCTCCAGCTGCGCGTCGGCGATCGGCTTGCCGGTCTCGTCGCGGACCACCTGGCACAGCTGCGGCAGCCGCCGCGTCAGCACGCCCTTCCAGCCCCGGAGCCGCTCGGCGCGCCCGGCGAAGCCGAGGTCCGCCCACCACTCCGCCGCGACGCGCGCCCGTTCGACGGCCGCCTTGACGTCCTCCGCGGTGTGGATCGGGTAGGTTCCGACCACCTCGTCGGTCGCCGGGCTGAGCGAGTCGAAGGTCTCGCCGACCGTCGTCGGCTTCGGCTGGACGGCAGTCATCGGCGTCTCCCGTAGGTCGAGGGTCAGCCCAGGTTACGACGTTACTGACACTGTGCCAATAGCTCGTGCGGGCTTCCACACCAGCATTCCACCGGCGATCGCCGCGGCAAAGACACCGAACAACGGGGTCACCCACAGCGGCAGGACACCCACCGCGAGCGACCCGAGGCCGAAGCCGGCGGCCTGCACGGTGAAACTCAGCGAGAACCCCGCCGACCTGCGGTTCTTCGGCAGCAGGCGCTGCAGGTTGACGGAGGTGGCAGCCACCAGCGGCCCGGTGCAGGCACCGATCACGGCCACCGACGCGAGCAACCCGGGCCAGCCGAGATCGGCCGCGAGGGTGAGCCCGCCGGCGACGAACCCGGCGAGGAACAGCCGCGGGTCACCGGTCCTGCCACGCCACGCGTAGAGCGCGCTGCCCGCGATGCTCGCCCCGCTCAGCACGGCGATCACCACGGGCGCGGCGGCCGCGGGCGCCCCGAGCCGCTGGACCAGCGGCAGCGGCGCCACTTCGATGGTCGAAAGCAGCAGCCCGACGGTGAACGCGCAGCACAGCCACGGCAGGTAGGTGCGCAGGCGGGGCGCCGGGAGGTCGTCGCCGGATTCCGCCCGACCGGGCTCACCCGGGCGGCGCGGGACGAGCAACGCCGCCGCCAGGCACGCGGCGGCCATGACGGCGAGCGGGACGAGCGTGCCGGCCAGGTCGAGCAGCGCGACCAGCGCCGGGCCGCCGATGAGCACCCCTTCCATGAGCATCGCGTCCACCGAGATCGCCCGCGGCAGGAGCTCGTCGTCGACCGTGTCGGCCAGGAGCGTCCGGAAGCCGCCCGACAACGCCCCGCCCGCGATGCCGGGCAGCAGGACGAGCGCGACGAGGACAGGGGCGGGAGCGTCGGCGGCCAGCGCCAGCACGGCGTACCCGACGGCGGTCAGGAGCAGCAGCGCGGTCAAGCCCCGTGCCGGGCCGACGCGGTCGAGCAGCCGCCCGACCGGCACCGCGCACACCATCTCGGTGGCGACGTAGACCGACATCAGCACGCCGCCCAGCCGGTACGAACCGGTCGTGGCGGTGGTCAGCAGGGTGAACGCGAGCGGCGCCATGGTCCCCGGGAGCCGGGCCGCCTGGACGCCGGCCGACCAGCGCCAGTACGCGCGATGGGTGAACAACGACATGCCGTCACGCTCTCCTGGAGCGCGCCCGCGGCATACTGATTCGGGTGAGAGCGAATCAGTCGTGATCGAGCTGGCCCTGACCGCGGCCGGGAGCCAACGCGTCCGCTTCGCGATTTCGCCGTTGGAGGAGGTGCTGGGTGCGGTCCAGACGCTGCTCGGCCTCCGGCGGCACCCGGCGCCCCCGCCGTGGCTCGCCGGCCTGCCCGACGTGCCCGAGCTGACGGCGGTGCTGAGCGCGCGGCACTACATCACCGAGTTCCTGAGCCCGCCGCCTGACGGCCCCGAGACCACCGCCGAGGCACAGTTGGCGGTGGTTCGCGCGACGCCCCCGGAGCAGGTGGCGCTGGAGCTGGGCATGGTCGACGCGGACCTGTCCGGGCTGCCCGCCGACCCGGCGGCCGCGCGCGACCTGCTCGCCGGCCAGCTGGAGACGGTGTGGCACACGCTGCTGGCACCGCAGTGGCCCCGCCTGCGCGAGCTGCTCGCGGCGGACATCGCCCACCGGACGCGGCAGCTGGGCTCGGGCGGGCTCACCGCGATGCTGGCGGAGCTCCACCCGCGTGTCCGGCTGTCCGGAACGTCCGTGCTGGTCGACATCCGGGCCCGGGAGCGGCTGTCGATCGACTCGCGCGGGTTGCTGCTGATCCCGGCGGTGTTCGCGTGGCCGAACGTGGGCGTGGTGACGGTGCCGCCGTGGCAGGTCTCGCTGCTGTATCCCGCCCGGGGGGTGGCTTCGCTGTGGGCTTCTTCGGCCACGCCGCCGGAACCGCTGGCCGAGGTGCTGGGCCGCACGCGGGCGTTGCTGCTGACGACCCTCGACCGGCCGGCGGCGACGACCGAACTGGCCCGGCGGCACGGCCTGGCCCCGGCGACGGTGTCGGCGCACCTGACGGCGTTGCGCGGAGCGGGGCTGCTGGCCGCGGAACGACGCGGGCACCGGGTGCTGTACCGGCGCACGGAACTCGGCGACGCGCTGCTCACCGGCAAGCTGTGAACGGGGCTAGGCTGGAAACGACCACCCGTGAAGGAGAACCATCGATGCGTATCGTCCATTTCGGACACGCCTGCCTGTTGCTGGAGACCGGCTCCGAGCGGATCCTGATCGATCCCGGCGTCTTCTCCACCGGCTTCGAGGGTGAGCGGGAACTGTCCGCCGTGCTGGTCACGCACCAGCACTTCGACCACCTCGACGTCGAACGGCTGCCGAAGATCCTCGAAGCCAACCCGGCCGCGAAGCTGATCGTCGATCCCGGGTCCGCCCCCGAAGTGCAGAAGCTCGGGCTGGAGTTCGACATCGCCGACGTCGGGGACGCGTTCGCCGTCGGGGACACCTCGATCAAGGCCGTCGGCGGGGAGCACGCCGTCATCCACTCCGACATCCCCGTCATCCCGAACATCGGGTACGTCTTCGACGACGGCGCCTTCTTCCACCCCGGCGACTCGTTCTTCGCGCCCGAGCAGAAGATCGACGTGCTCGGGCTGCCCACCGGCGCGCCGTGGCTGAAGGCCGGGGAAGCCGTCGACTACCTGCGGGCCGTGGCGCCGCGGGTGGCCGTGCCCATCCACGAAGCCGTGCTCGCCAACCCGGCCATGCACTACGGCCTCTTCGGGAACCTCGCGCCCGAGGGCACCGAGGTCAAGGTGCTCGATCGGGGCGAACCGGCGAAGTTCTAGCCGGGTCAGGCCGCGACCGTGCGCAGCGAGCCGTAGGTCGCGCCGAACGCGCGGTTCTCCAGTGCGACGTCCACCGCGTCGAGCAACGCCTGGCGAAGGCCGGGGCGGGTCAGGTCCGGCGCTGCCACCCCCAGCCGGACCAGCCCGCCCCGGCGGGCCGCGCGGGCCGCCGCCAGCACCAGCGCGAAGCAGCGCACCGTCTCCGTGCGGTGCGACTGGCTCGTGAATTCCTGGACCCGCGCGCGGCGCACCTCGCCGGTGACCAGGTCGCGCACCGCACCGAGGTCCGCGCACAGCCGGAAACCGTGCTCGGCCAGCGCCTGCAGCGTGCCCGGGGACGCGATCCAGCGCGGCGGTGCGAAGCCGTCGACCGACAACCCCGCGTTGTCCAGCGCGGCCTTCGCGGCGATCAGCCGCAGGCGCGCTTCGTGCGCCGGCAGGGTCGCGAACTCCGCCTTCTTGCCCAGGTAGACCGTGCGGTGCGTGGGCGTGACGGAGTGGTCGTAGCCGTGCAGCAGTACGGAATCACCGCCGCGGGCGCGGGTCCGCACCCACTCCGTCACCGGGCCTTCGCCGGTGCGGGCGGCGTACAGCACCGAGAGCGGCACCTTGCGGCGGTCGAGCTCGGCCGCGAGATCGGCGCACCGGTGCAGCGTGCGCGGGGTGATTCCCGACAGCGAAACCAGCAAGCGAGCGTCCACGCCACCATTGGGACGCACGCGTCTGACGTCGCCGTGAACTGCGCAGAACGGGCGGACGACCGTTGCCGGAAGGGTCAGGCACCCTCACGCAGCCGCTGCACGGCCACCGCGATCCGGCCGCGCAGGTCGGGATCGGCGACCTGGCCGTCGGCGACGTCGGCCCGCGAGACCGGGATCCGCGCGCACGCCTCCTCGACGATCTTCGCGCCCGCGTACGTCAGGACCTTGCGCAGCGAGTCGTGCGCGTCCCGGCCGCCGGTCGGGGCCGCGATCGAGGACGCGTTGATCCACGCCACCGGCTTGCCGTACATCTCGCCGCCGCCGACCGTCCAGTCGAGGAGGTTCTTGAGCGAGCCCGGCAGCCCGCCCGCGTACTCCGGCGTGCAGAACAGGACCGCGTCGGCTTCCTTGAGCGACGCGCGCAGAGCGGCGACCTCGGGGTGCAGCGGGTCGCGGTCGTCATCGGGGTTGAAGTGCGGCAGGCCGGCAAGGCCGGTGTACGTCTTGCTCGCGGTGAGGGTCGCGACGGTCCCCAGCACCGCCGCATTGCCCGAGCCGGCTCGCAGGCTGCCGCAGATCAGCAGGATCACGGGGCCAGTCTGCCAGCGAAAGCCCGGTGATGCGCTGGTACGCCTCGACGTACCGGTCGCGCGTGGCCGTCACCACTTCGGGTGGCAACGGGGGCAGCGGGGACACGCAGTCCCAGCCGGAGGCCGGGTCGACCAGCCAGTCGCGCACGTGCTGCTTGTCGAACGACGGCTGCGGGACGCCGGGCTGGTGCCCGTCGGCGAGCCAGTAGCGCGCCGAATCCGGCGTCAGCAGCTCGTCCGCGAGGACCAAGCCGCCGTCGCGGCCGATGCCGAACTCGAACTTCGTGTCGGCCAGCAGCAGGCCCTGCTCCGCCGCGCGCGCGGCACCCCGGCGGTACAGCTCCAGTGACGCCTCCCGGACCTCCTCGGCGAGCGCGCGGCCGAGCGTCGAGACGCACGTGTCGAAGTCGATGTTCTCGTCCTTGTCGCCGGGGCGCGCCTTGGTGGACGGGGTGAAGATCGGCTCGGGCAGCCGCGCGGACTCGGCGAGGCCGGGCGGCAGCGCCAGCCCGCACACCTCGCCGGACCTGCGGTAGTCGGCGTACCCGCGGCCGGTCAGGTAGCCGCGGACGACCGCCTCCACCGGCAGCATGTGGAGCCGCTCGACCAGCAGCGCACGGCCGCGGACGGCCTCGGGGATGCGCGGCCCTTCGCAGGTCACGAGGTGGTTCGGGAGGACGTCGGCGAGCTCGCGGAACCAGAACACGCTCATCGCGGTGAGCACGCGGCCCTTGCCGGGGACCGAGGTGGGGAAGACGCGTTCGAAGGCGGAGATGCGGTCGGAGGCGACGATCAGCAGGTGGTCGTCGCCGACCGCGTAGAGGTCGCGGACCTTGCCCGTGGCGAGTCGTTCGAGGGTGGGGAGGGGTGTCACGCAACGAACGATAACGGGCACCCTCTGCCACCATGGATGATGCTCGCATGGCGTACGACTGGATCTCGGTGACCACCGACTACGGCCTGCGCGACGGCTTCGTGGCGGCCTGCCACGGCGTGATCGCGCGGCTGGCGCCCGCCGTCCGGGTGATCGACATCACCCACGAAGTGCCGCCCCAGGACATCCGGCACGGGGCGATGGCGCTCGCCCAGACCGTCCCCTACCTGCCGGAATCGGTGCACGTCGCGGTGGTCGACCCGGGGGTCGGCACGGACCGGCTCGGCGTGGTCGTCGTCGCCGGGGAGGGCCTGCTGGTCGGGCCGGACAACGGCCTGCTGCTGCCGGCCGCGCAGGCCCTGGGCGGGGTCCGGGCGGCCTACGAGCTCGCGGAGCCGTCACTGCGGCTGCCGGCGACGTCGGCGACCTTCCACGGCCGGGACGTCTTCGCGCCGGCGGCCGCGCACCTCGCGCTGGGCGTCGAGCCTGCCGACTTCGGCGACCCGGTGGACGGCCTGGTCGCGATGCCCGAGCCGTTCGTGGCCGCGTTCCCCGGCAAGCTCGTGTCGGAGGTGCTGACGGTCGACCACTTCGGCAACGTCCAGCTGGCCGCGACCCCGGCGGACCTCGAGCTCTCGGGCCTGTCCGGCCCGGTTTCGGTACACAGCGAGCGCGTGGCGGTGACGACGGTGCTCGGGCGGACCTTCGCCGACGTGCCCGCCGGCGCTTCGGTGCTCTACACCGACTCGGCGGGCCGGCTCGCCGTCGCGGTCAACGGCGGCTCCGCGGCGGCCGTGCTCGGGCTCGGGCCGGCCCAGGAGTGCACGATCACCTCGTCGCCGACGGCGACCTGACCCGGCCGCAGCACCGCGGCTTTCATGCCGAAGACCACACCGCCCTGCGGATCACGCCGGTAGGTCGCGAGGGTGCGGATCGGCTCGGGACCGGCCTTCGCGCCGGTTTCCTGGTCGACCATGGGGACCGCACACCGGACGCACCTCTCGGCGTAACCGATCCGCGCGGTGCCGGCGGTCAGTTCACGGGCCTCGTCTTCGCGGTGGGGTTCGATCCAGCCGGCGAGCACGATGTTGGGCCGGAAGCGGTCCATCGGCACCGGTTCGCCCTGCCCGGCGGCGATCCGCTCGTTGAGGCTGTCCAAAGAGGACTCCGAGGCGAGCAGCAGCGCGTGCGCGTCGCCGAAGGCGGCCAGGCCAGGGAACACCCCGCCGCTGACGCGGTGGTGGTCCGGCGTCACGCCGATCAGCTCGGCCGGGCGGCCGAGCAGGTCCGAGAACCACTCGGCGGCCCGGGGATCCTGCCGGACGCCTTCGCCCTGCCAGCTGAGCATCGACACCGGGCGCCGCGGGCCGTCGCGCCGGATGTCGAAGACGACCTCTTCGCGGCCAGGGGCCGACAGCGCCAGCCGGTCACCGAGCACCCGCGGCCGGACGACCGCCATGACCGGGTGCGGCCGCTGGGTGAGGACGTCACCCTCCGGCGAAATGACCTGGAAGACCCGATCGCCCGCGAGCCCGGCGGGCATCACCTCGGCGGACGGCACGTCGATGCCCGCGCAGGACTTGACCGGGTAGTACGTCAGCCGAGCGATTCTCGCCATCTCCGCAGGCTACCCGGCCGGCCGTCGCCGAAGCGTCTTCTTTCAGAGGACCTGCGAGAGGAACCGCTGCAAGCGGGGACTCTGCGGCTCGTCGAAGATCTCCGCCGGCGGGCCCTGCTCGACGATCCGGCCCGCGTCCATGAACGCCACCTCGTCGGCGACACTGCGGGCGAACCCCATCTCGTGCGTCACCACGATCAGGGTCAGCCCCCTCGACGCCAGGCCGGCCATCAGGTTCAGCACGCCCTTGACCAGCTCCGGGTCCAGCGCGCTCGTCGCCTCGTCGAAGAGCATCACCTCGGGGTCCATCGCCAGCGCCCGGGCGATCGCCACCCGCTGCTGCTGGCCACCGGACAGCGCACTCGGCCGGTACGGCGCCTTGTCCGCCAGGCCGACCTCGGCCAGGCGGGCGCGGGCGATCGCCGTCGCCTCCTCCTTGCTCAGCTTCTTCACGCTGCGCAGCGGCAGCACGATGTTGTCCAGCACGCTCCGGTGGCCGAAGAGGTTGAAGTGCTGAAACACCATGCCGACGCGCTGGCGCAGCGCGTCCGGGTCCGACCTGATCACGGACTCGCCGTCGAGGAGCAGGTCGCCGGAATCGGGCTCCTGCAACCGGTTCACGCAGCGCAGGAGCGTCGACTTGCCGGAGCCGGACGGGCCGATGACGCACGTCGTCTTCCCGCTCTCCACGCGGAGGTCCACCCCGCGCAGGACTTCCAGCGTGCCGAAGCTGACGTGGATGTCCTTCAGTTCCACACTGGACGAACACACCGCCGTCACCACGTGGACACCCTCCCTCCGGCACCGAGCTCCACCGGCTCGCCGTCTTCCGGGTCGTCGACCCGCACCTTGCGGCCGGTCCGGAGCTTCTTGTCGATGTAGTTGACCAGGTGCGTCAGCGGCACGGTGATCACCAGGAAGAACACGCCGGCGGCGACCAGCGGCGACAGGTTGCCCGTGTTCGCCGCGAGGTCCTGGCCGATCCGGAACAGCTCGCGCTGCCCGGACAGCAGGCCGAGCACGTAGACCAGGCTGGAGTCCTTGACCAGCGCGATGAACTGGTTCACCAGCGCCGGCAGCACCCGCCGGACGCCCTGCGGGATGATCACCAGCAGCATCGACTTGGTGTAGCTCATCCCGAGCGCCCGGCTGGCCTCCAGCTGGCCCTTGTCGACGCTCTGGATGCCGGACCGGAAGATCTCGCCGATGTACGCGGCCGCGATCAGGGACAGCGCGAGGATGCCCATCGGGTACGGGTTCGTGCCGACGACGTCCCGCGCGAGCGTGCCGAGGCCCTGACCGATCAGCAGGATGGTCAGGATGGCCGGCAGGCCGCGGAAGATGTCGGTGTACACCCGCGCCGGCCAGCGCAGCCACCACTTGGTGGACAGCCCCATCACGGCCAGGACCATGCCGATCACGGTGCCGATCAGCGCCGACGACACCGAGAGGATCAGCGTGTTCAGCAGCCCGGTCTTAAGCAGATCGGGCAGGACCTGGGAGATGTAGTCCCAGTCCAGGAACGTGTTGACAAAATCGTCCATTGTGGACTACTGCCCCGCCTTGAACTCGGCGGGCACCGGCGCACTGGGTTCGAACTGGTCGTGCACCTTGACCCAGGTGCCGTCGGCGATGACCTTCTTCAGGCCGTCGTTGATCTTGTTGATCAGGTCCGTGTTGCCCTTCTTGAAGGCGAACCCGTGCGGGATGGTGGTGGTGATCGCCTTGGTGACCTTGAGCTTCGCGTCCGGGTTGTTCTTCGCGTAGTCCTCTGCGGTCGCCTGGTCGAACACCGCACCGTCGATCGCGCCGGTCTTGAGCGCGTTGAGCGCGGCGGCGTCGTTCGGGAACCGGACGGCCTGCGCGGTGGGCGCGTTCGTGCCGAGCCAGCTGTCCGAGACCGTGCCCTGGACGACGCCGACCCGCTTGCCCGCCAACGAGTTTTCGTCGGTGATGCCGGCGGTTTCCTTGGCCTCGATGCCGAGGGCCTGGTAGTTGTACGGCGCCGAGAAGTCGACGGTCTTCTTGCGGGCCTCCGTCTGGGAGATCGCCGAGCTGCCGATGTCGAACGTGCCGTTCGCGACCTGGCCGAGCAGCGCCGAAAACTCCGTCGCGGCGAACTCCAGCTTCAGGCCTTCCTTGGCCGCGATGGCCTTCAGCAGCTCGTTGTCGAAGCCGGTGTAGTTGCCGTTCTCCTGGTAGGCGTTCGGCTTCGAGTCGCTCAGCGTGCCGACGCGCAGGGTCTTCTCGCCGCCGCTGTCCGAGCCGCCGCACGCCGTGAGCGCGGCCAGCAGGGTCGCGGTGAGCGCCGTGACCAGTGTTTTCTTCATGCTTCTCCTAACCCTGGAACCCGGCCGGCACCGGAGCGGTCGGCAGGAACTGCTGGTGCAGCTTAAGCCAGGTCCCGTCGGAGATCACCTGCTTGAGCCCAGTGTCGATCTTGCCGAGCAGTTCGGCGTTGCCCTTCTTCACCGCGAAACCGTGCGGCACGTCCGTGACGAAGCTCTTGACAACGACCAGCTTGGCGTCCGGGTTGTCGGTGACGTTCTTCTCGGCAATGGACTGGTCCAGGATGTACGCGTCGACCGCGCCGCTCTTCAACGCGGTCAGCGCGGCAGCGTAGTCGGGGAACCGCACCGCCTGGGCGTCCGGCACCGTGCTGCCCAGCCAGTGGTCGCCGACGGTCGCCTGGATGACGGCGACACGCTTGCCGGCCAGGCCCTTCTCGTCGGTGACCGGCGTACCCTGCTTGGCTTGGATGCTCATCGTCTCGAAGTCGTAGGCCGCGGAGAAGTCGACCGTCTTCTTGCGCTCGTCGGTCTGCGCGATCGCCGAGCTGGCGATGTCGTAGCGGCCCGACGCGACCTGCCCGAGCAGCGCGGAGAAGTCGGTCGCGGCGAACTCCAGCTTCAGGTTCTGCTTGGCCGCGATGGCCTTGAGCAGCTCGTTGTCGAAGCCGGTGTAGTTGCCGTCCTTGAGGTAGATGTTCGGCGGCGCGTCGCTCAGGGTGCCGACGCGCAGCGTCGAGGAAGCGCTGTCCGAGCCGCCGCAGGCGCTCAGCGTGAGGGCGGCGGCCAGTGCAGTGACGATCAGCTTCTTCATGTCACGCCCCCAGGTTCTTCACGGGCAGGCCGGGACCGCCCTGCTGCAGTTCCTTCGACAACGGAGTGTTCTTGTAGAACTGCCCGTAGATCCGGGCGACCGTGCCGTCCGCAACCGCCTTCGCCAGGCCGTCGTTCAGCTTGTTCAGCAGGTCGGTGTTCTTCTTGGCCACCGCGAACGCCGACGGGGTGTCCTTGTCCTCGACGGTGTACCCCAGTTCCAGCGGGACACCCGGGTTCTGGTCCAGGTACTTCTGCCCGATGTCCTGCGGGACGACCCAGCCGTCCAGCGTGCCGTTCTTCAGCTGCGCGAAGCCCGCGTTGTAGTCCGGGAAGCGGACGACCTGGGCGCCGGCGACCTTGCCCGCGAACTCGTCCTGCACCGAGCCCTGGACCACGCCGAGCCGCTTGCCGCCCAGCGCGGTGACCTCCTTGAGGTTCGCCCCCTTGGCCGTGACGATCGTGGTGAAGCCCGTGTTGTAGCCGTTGGAGAAGGCGACCGTCTTCTTGCGGGCCTCGGTGCTGGAGATCGTCGAGCTGCCGATGTCGAACTTGCCGCCCGCGATCCCGGCGAGCAGACTGGAGAACTCGGTGCCGACGAACTCGACCTCGAAGCCCTCACGCTTGGCGATGTCGCGCAGCAGCTCGTTGTCGTAGCCGGTGAACCGGCCGTTCTCCAGGTAGATCGACGGCGGGGCGTCGCTCAGCGTCCCGACGCGCAGGGTGGTCGCCCCCGCGTCGGAACCGCCGCAGGCGGCCAAGGTCAGCGTCAGCGCGCCCGCGGTGACGGCCGCGGCGATTTTCGACAGCGTGGATCTCATCGCTTCTTCCAGAGGTTGGCGCGCCCAGGGCGCGAGGAAAGCACGTCAGGACACTGGGTAAACGTCCTGACGCTCCGGTTTCGTGCGATCGAGATTAGGGATTTCGCCCGTTCGTGTGGATTCGTTCCAGTCCGTGGACTCGTGCGTCAGCTCACAGGATCGGCTGCGGCACGTACCCCGCGGCCTCGGGGAACCGCTCGAGGACCTCGGCGACGCGCTCGGCCACCTGCGTGACCTGGCGCGCGGCCGTCCCGGTGAACGAGATCCGGTCGGCGAGGAGTTTGTCCAGCTCACCGCGGTCGAGCGGGATGCGCTCGTCGGCCGCGAACCGGTCGAGGAGGTCGTTCTCCGCGCGGCCCTCGCGCATCTCGAGCGCGACGGCGACCGCGTGCTCCTTGATCGCCTCGTGGGCCGTCTCACGCCCGACGCCGGCGCGGACCGACGCCATGAGCACCTTCGTCGTGGTGAGGAACGGCAGATAGCGATCCAGCTCACGCTCGATCACCGCCGGGAAGGCGCCGAACTCGGCAAGCACGGTGAGGAACGTCTCCAGCAGGCCGTCGAGCGCGAAGAAGGCGTCCGGCAGCGCGACCCGGCGGACGACCGAGTCGGAGACGTCGCCCTCGTTCCACTGGTCGCCGGCCAGCTCGCCGATCATCGACAGGTAGCCGCGCAGGACCACGGCGAGGCCGTTCACGCGCTCGCACGAGCGGGTGTTCATCTTGTGCGGCATGGCGGACGAGCCGACCTGGCCCGGCTTGAAGCCCTCGGTGACCAGCTCGTGGCCCGCCATCAGCCGGATCGTCTTGGCCAGGCTGGACGGCGCCGCGGCGAGCTGGACCACAGTGGACAGCACGTCGAAGTCGAGCGAGCGCGGGTACACCTGGCCGACGCTGACGAACCGCCGGTTGAAGCCGAGGTGCTGCATCACGCGGTCCTCGAGCTGGTCCAAAGTGGACTCGTCGCCGAGCAGGTCGAGCATGTCCTGCGCGGTGCCGACCGGGCCCTTGATGCCGCGCAGCGGGTAGCGCTCGATCAGGTTGTCGAGCCGCTCGAAGGCGACCAGCAGCTCGTCGGCCGCCGTGGCGAACCGCTTGCCGAGGGTGGTGGCCTGCGCGGCGACGTTGTGCGAGCGCCCGGCCATGACGGTGTCGGCGTGCTCGACGGCGAGGGCGGCCAGCCGCGCCAGCACGGCGGCGACGCGGGTGCGCACCAGCTCCAGCGAGCGGAGCAGCTGCAGCTGCTCGACGTTCTCGGTGAGGTCGCGCGAAGTCATGCCCTTGTGGATGTGTTCCTGGCCGGCGAGGTCGCTGAACTCCTCGATCCGCGCCTTGACGTCGTGGCGGGTGACGCGCTCGCGGGCGGCGATCGACTCGAGGTCGACGTTCTCCAGCACCCGCTCGTAGGCCTCGACGACGCCCTCCGGCACCTCGACGCCGAGGTCCTGCTGCGCCTTGAGCACGGCGAGCCACAGCTGCCGTTCCAGGACGACCTTCTGCTCCGGGGACCAGAGCGAGACCAGCTCCGCCGAGGCGTAGCGGGCGGCGAGCACGTTCGGAATGCGGGGCTTGTCCGTCACGCCTTCACCCTACCTGCGCAGGTCAGCGCGGTAACCGGCCGGGGTTTTCACCACTCGGCGAAGCCGCCGTCGTCGTGGCGCCAGATCGGTGAGCGCCAGGCGTGCCCGACCTCGTCCGCCCGGCGCACGGCGGCTTCGTCGACCTCGATGCCGAGCCCCGGCCCGAGCGGCCGGGCCGCGTAGCCGTCCTGGAAGGCGAAGACGGCCGGGTCGGCGAGGTAGTCGTGCTCCCGGCCCTCGTGGTAGTGCATGCCCAGACTTTGTTCCTGGATCAGGAAGTTCGGCGTCGCGAAGGCGACCTGCAGCGACGCCGCCAGCGAAATCGGGCCGAGTGGGCAGTGGGGTGCCAGCGAAGCGCCGTAGACCTCGGCCAGCGCCCCGATCCGCCGCAGCTCGGAAATGCCGCCGGCGTGCGACGGGTCGGGCTGGACGACCGCGACACCGGCGTCGAGCACCGGCTTGAACTCCCAGCGCGAGTAGAGCCGCTCGCCGAGTGCGATCGGCACGGTGGACGCCTCGACGACCGAGCGCAGCGCGTCACCCTGGATCTCCGGCAGCACCGGCTCCTCGACGAACATCGGCTGGACGTCCTCCAGCAGCCGCACCAGCCGGCGCGCCATCGCGGGCGAGACGCGGCCGTGGAAGTCGATGGCGAGGTCGCGGTGCGGGCCGAGCGCCTCCCGCGCTTCCCACGCGCGGGCCACCGCCGCGTCGGCCTCGGCCGGGGACGCGATCGGCGTCAGCGGCCCGGCGACGTTCATCTTCACCGCGGTGAACCCGGCCTCGACCTGGGCGGCCACCGCTTCCCGGATACCGGCCGGGCGGTCGCCGCCGACCCAGCTGTAGACCCGGACGCGGTCGCGGACCGGCCCGCCGAGCAGCTCGTGCACCGGCGCGTTGCGGACCTTGCCCGCGATGTCCCACAGCGCGTGGTCGAACCCGGCGAGCGCGCTGGAGAGCACCGGGCCGCCGCGGTAGAAACCGCCGCGCCGCAACACCTGCCAGTGGTCCTCGATGCGCAGCGGGTCCTGGCCGACGAGCAGTTCCGAGAGCTCGTGCACGGCCGCGCGGACGGTCTCCGCGCGGCCCTCGACCACCGGCTCGCCCCAGCCGCTGATCCCTTCGTCCGTGCTGACCTTGAGGAACAGCCAGCGCGGCGCGACCAGGAACGTCTCGATGCCGGTGATCTTCACCCGGGGTACCCCGTTTCTACGCGGAATCCTTGGCGGCGGACCAGCCGCCGTCGACGGTCAGCTCGGCGCCGGTGACGAACGACGCCGCGGCCGAGAGCAGGAACGCGATCACGGCCGCGACCTCCTCCGGCCGGCCGAGCCGCCCGGCAGGCGTCGCCCGGGCGCTGCGTTCGCGGTCCTCGGGCGGGATGCGGTCCCACGCCTGGGTGAGCACGGGCCCCGGCAGCACGGAGTTCACCCGCACCTCGGGGGCGTACTCGACGGCCAGCTGCCGGGCCAGCGCGACGAGCGCGCCCTTGCTGGCGGCGTACGCCGGGTGGCCTGCCAGGCCGAAGTGTGCGTGCACCGACGAGACCAGCACGACCGCGCCCCGCCGTTCCCGCAGCGACGGCAGGCAGGCCTTCACGGCGAGGTAGGTGCCGGTCAGGTTGACGTCGAGCTGGCGCTGCCACTCGGCGAGGCCGATCTCGTGCAGCGGCCCGGTGCTCGGGACGTAGGCGTTGCTGACCAGGGCGTCCACCTCGCCGATCGCCGCCCAGGTCGCCTCCTCGCTCACCGAGCCGCGGACCGGCGTGACGCCCTCGGGCAGCTCGGCGATGTCCACGCCCAGCACCCGGTAGCCGTCGTCCAGGAGTTTCCGCGCGGTCGCCGCCCCGATCCCGGACGCCGCTCCGGTCACCACCGCTGTCGGCATCGCCGCTCCCTTCCCGAAGCCAGAATAAATCCTAATTTAAGAACTCACAAGGTAACCTGAGGCCATGAGCTACCGGTGGGAGATCATGGCCGAGGCGGTGCGCCAGGGAGTCGTCGGAATCGTGCGCACGCGCGACGCGGAGTCCGCGGTGGAGGCCGCCCGCGCGGCCATCGAAGCCGGGTTGCGCTCGATCGAGCTGCCGCTGACGAACCCCGGCGCGCTGGACGCGATCGCCGGGCTCGCGGCCGCGTACCCGGAGGCGACGATCGGGGCAGGCACGGTGCTCGACGAGACGTCCGCGGTGCTCGCGATCCGCGCGGGCGCCCGGTTCCTGGTGTCGCCTTCGGTGGACACCGCGGTGATCCGGACCGCGCACCGGTACGGCGCGGCCGCCTTGCCGGGCGCCGGTTCGGTGACCGAAATCGTGCGCGCACTGGAGGAAGGCGCCGACGCGGTGAAGGTGTTCCCGGCGTCGGCGCTGGGGCCGTCGTGGGTGGCGGACGTGCGGGCGGCGCTGCCGCAGGCCCCGCTGGTACCCACCGGCGGCATCGGTCCCGAGGACGTGCCAGGCTGGCTCTCGGCGGGTGCGGTCGCCTGCGGGATCGGCTCGGCGCTGACCCGCGGCACCGCCGCGGAGATCGCCACCCGGGTCGAGACGCTGTTGAGGAGCGCGCATGGCTGAGCTGGTCTTCGTCGGGTGCTACACCGGCGACGCGGGGAACGGCACCGGGATCACCACGCTCTCGCGGTCACCGTCCGGCTCGCTGCGCGAAGTGGCTTCGCTGCCGCTGGAATCGCCGTCTTGGCTGGTGCGCCACCCGTCGTTGCCGGTGCTGTACGCGGCCAACGAGACCGTGGACGGCGGCGTGACGGCGTTGGCCATCTCGCCGTCGGGTGAGCTGTCGGTGCTGGGCACGGCGGAGACGGGCGGCGCGCACCCGTGCCACTTGGCGGTGACGCCGGACGGCCGGTTCCTGTTGTGCGCCAACTACACCGGCGGCAGCGTCGCGGTGTTCTCGCTGTCTTCCTCCGGCACGGTGGAGTCCCGGACGGCTTTGGTGCAGCACAGCGGCAGCGGCCCGGTGACCGACCGCCAGGAAGCCGCGCACGTCCACATGGCGGTCCCGGCCGCGGACGGTTCGGTGGTGAGCGCGGTCGACCTGGGCACGGACGAGATCCGCAGCTACACGCTGACGGCGTCGGGTTCGCTCGAGCCGCTGGCGGTGTCCGCGCTGCCGCCGGGCACGGGACCGCGTCAGCTGGTGCGCCGGCCCGGCACGGACCTGGCGTACGTGGTCGGCGAGCTGGCCGGGACGCTGGTGACCGTCCGCGAGAAGTCGCCGGGGGCGTTCGAAGTGGTCGCGTCGACGCCTTCGACGCTGTCGCCGGTGCAGCCGAACCTGGTGGCGCACCTGGAACTGGCGGACTCGCGCCTGTACGTCTCGAACCGCGGGCCCGACTGCGTGACGGAGTTCGCGCTGGACGAGGCGGCGGCGGTGGCGGACCAGCCGTGCGGCAAGAACCCGCGCCACTTCGCGCTGGTGGACGGGACCTGTTACGTGGCGGCGCAGTCGGAGGACGCGATCACGGCGTTCGCGCTGACCGCGTCCGGCGAGGCGGAGCTGCGGTACTACCCAACGGGTTCACCGACGTTCGTGCTGCCGGTTTCGCTGTCTTGATCCGGCGTTCATAATGCGGTCACCACCTCACCGGCTGAGAGGGCCCTCCATTGACCGAACACCGGCCACGCGGCTTGCACGGCCAGACCGTGGAGGCACTGGCCAGCCGGATCCTCTCCGACGAGTGGGGCGAGGGCACCGTCCTGGACCTGCCCGCGCTGCGCGAAGAGCTCGACATCAGCCTGACCGCGCTGCGGGAGGCGCTGAAGGTGCTCGCGGCCAAGGGCATGATCGACGCCCGGCAGAAGCGGGGCACCTTCGTCCAGCCGCGCGAAAAGTGGAACATGCTCGACGCCGACGTCATGCGCTGGCAGACCGCGGCCGCCGACGACCCCGGGCTGCTCGACGAGCTCTCCGAAGTCCGCGCGGTCGTCGAACCCGCCGCCGCCCGGATCGCCGCCGGGCGCGCCACGGAGGAGGACCTCGATTCGCTGCGGGACGCGCTCGCCGACATGACCGCCGCGGGCGACGACCCGGACGCGAGCGTCCAGGCCGACCTCGCCTTCCACCGGCGGCTGATGGCCGCCACGCACAACAACTTCCTGATGCGGATGGAACGGATCATCGCGATCGGGCTGGCCGAGCGCGACAAGCTGGTGCACGGCACCTCGCCGGCGGAAGACCCGGTGCCGAGCCACCGGAAGGTGTTCGACGCCATCGTCGCGGGTGACCCGGCCGCGGCCGAGCAGGCGATGCTCGCGCTCGTCACGAAGGCGGGCGAAGACCTGGAGAAGGCTCAGCGCAACCGGTCCTGAGTGCTCACCCGGCGAGCGCGGCCTGGAGCATCCGGGCGGCGGCCGCGCGCGGCTCCGGGTCGACCTCGACCAGAGCGTTGACGACCGCGCCGTCGACCAGCGCGACCAGCCGCGCCAGCTCGGTGGGGGTGACCGGGGTGCCCGAGCGGGCGAAGATCTCCGTCAGCAGCTCGTTGAGCTGCGCCGACAGCGTCCGCATCAGCGGCCGCAGGTACTTGCGGCGGCCGGTCGCGACCAGCCGCTCGTACCGCAGCAGGACGGCTTCGGCGTCGGCCACCGGGTCGCCGCTCTCCGGGCCGAGCAGCATCTCCAGCACCAGGTCCACGGTCGCCTGCACGCCGCGGTTGCGGGTCGCGAGCTCCTCCAGCCGGGCGCGGCCGGTCGCCAGCTCGGCGTTCGAGTGGTGCTCGACGGCCGCCGTGACCAGGTCTTCCAGCGAGTCGAAGTAGTACGTCGTCGACGCGAGCGGCAGGCCCGCCCGCTCGGCCACCGCCCGGTGCCGCACCGCGTCGAACCCGCCCTCGACGAGCAGTTTCGCGGCGGCCTCGACGAGCGCGGCACGCCGTCGCTCCCCCTTCGGGGTGGTCGCAGCGGTCATGGCCGGTCATTCTGCCAACCGGGCGGACCCGGGCTCAGAACTGGGGCGCGAGATCGCGGGCGAACCGGTCCACCTGGCCCGCGTACGGCGCCGCCGCCCCCGCGGAAGGCACGCTGACCAGCACCAGCACCCCACCGGACGCCGTACCGGCCCGAGCCGTGACCGTGCCGGCCGGCTGGGACTTGAAGACCTCCGGGATGCCCTTCGGGTACACCGCCGCGGCGACTTCGCCGCCCGGGACCGGGAACCCGGCGGACCGGGACACCGTCGAACAGGCGCCACCCGGGACGGCCTGGGCGGCGACGAAGTGGCCGGGGAGCTCGCCAGCGAGGGCAGTGGCGAGCTCCCCGTCCACCTGTTCGCACCCGGAGGCGCCTTCGGCCAACGGGCCGGTCTTCCCGTCCCCGTCACCCCCCTGCTGAGGTGGCTGGGCCGAGAAGTTCGGTGACTCCCCGCCGACTTCAGGACGCATCGGGCCGTCCCCGGGTTGCCCGGAGCCCCGCCCCGCTTGCGCGGGTGCGGCGTTGTCCGCCGCGGTCATCGACTTGGGGATACCCCCGGACAGCTGGCCGTAGACGCCGAACCCGGCGACGACCAGCACGACGGCCCCCACCCCGGCGGTGATCCGGTTGCGGCGCCGGACGCTCTGGCGGCGGGATTCGCGGACGACGTCGCCCTCGGTGAACGACGGTTCGGGGGCGTCCCCGGGCGCGGCGGAGAACAACGAGCGCAGCTCCTGCTCATCCATTGGTCTCCACCTCCCGTTCGAGGACCTGCCTCAGGTTCGCCAGCCCGCGCGCGGTCTGGCTCTTCACGTTGCCTTCGCTGCAGCCCAGCGCCTTCGCCGCGCCGGTCACGTCGAGCCCTTCGAAGAACCGCATGACCAGCACCGCGCGCTGCTTGGGCGGTACTTCCTTCAACGCCGCGAGCAGGTCCTCCCTGGTCGCGACGAGGTCGTCGAGGCCGGGCGTGTCGTCGGACGGCTCGGGCAGCGTCTCGGTCTGCCACTCGCGCCGCCACGGACGCCGCGATTCGTCGATCGACGCCCGGACGAGCGTCTTGCGGACGTACGCGTCGGTCGCCGCGCGATCCCTGATCTTCTTCCACCTCCGGTGCAGTGCCACGAACGCCGTCTGCGCGAGGTCGTCCGCACGGTGCCAGTCGCCGCAGAGCATGTACGCGGTCCGGCGCACGGCGTCCCGCCTGGCGGCGAAGTACTCCGCGAACTCCTGCTCGTCGCGCTGGTCCACGCGCAGTCGTGCTCCGCTCTGTTGTCGTCCGGCCGTAAGACGGAATCAGGGGCGTCCACGGTTGCACGGACCGGGTGGGTTCGACCACTCAAGGGCGCATTGATCCCCGCGACGAGGGTGTGATGTGATCGCAACGTGACCTTCGACCCGCCCGTACTGGACTTCCGCTCCGACACCGTCACCCGGCCGGACGACACGATGCGGGCGGCGATGGCCTCCGCCGAGGTCGGGGACAACGTCCTCGAACGCGACCCGACGGTCGCCGAGCTGGAGGAGCGGGCGGCGCACGTACTGGGCATGCCGGCCGCGCTCTGGGTGCCGAGCGGGACGATGGCCAACCTGATCGCGCTGAGCCTGCACCTGCAGCGCGGCGACCGGTTCCTCGCCACCCGTGGCGCGCACGTGCTGGTCAACGAGCTGGGCTCGGCGGCGTGGCTGGCCGGCGGCATGCCGGACATCCTCGAGCACGACGGCGGCCCGGGCCGCCCGTCACCCGACTCCCTCGCGGCCGCCATCGGGCAGCCCGGACCGTACTTCACCTTGCGGACCTCGCTGCTCTGCCTCGAGAACACGCACAACGCCGCCGGTGGCGCGGTGACGCCGCCCGACGAGCACGCCCAGCTGCTGTCGGTCGCCAAGGAAGCGGGCCTGACCGTGCACCTCGACGGCGCCCGGCTCTGGCAGGCCGCGGTCGCGCTCGAAGTGCCACCGGCCGCGCTGACCGTCGGCGTCGACACCGTGTCGGCCTGCTTCAGCAAGGGCCTCGGCGCACCGGTCGGCTCGGTCGTCGCGGGCAGCGCGACCTTCGTGGAGCGGGCGCGCCGGATGCGCCAGATGCTCGGCGGCGGCGTCCGGCAGGGCGGCGTCCTGGCCGCGGCCTGCCTGATCGCCCTCGACCGCATCCCCGACCTGGCCGAGTCGCACGAGAACGCGCAGCGGCTCGCCGAAGGCCTGCGCGAGTACGGCTGGCCGACCAACGTGCCCGACACCAACATCGTGCTCGCCGAGGTCCCCGACATCCCGACCGCGCTCGCCTGGCTCGACTCGCTCGGCATCCGCGCGGTGCCGATGGCGGGCAAGGTCCGGTTCGTCACCCACCGGGACCTGAGCGCGACCGACGTCGAAGAAGCCCTGCGCCGGATCAAGACCGGCGCCTGAGGAAGGTCCCGGGGGACAGCGTGAACTGGATCGTGTTCGACTACGGCGACGTGCTCAGCAAGCCGAGCGCCGCCCTGCCCGACCTGGCCGCGGCGATGGGCGCACCGCTGCCGGAGTTCCTGAAGGCGTACTGGGAGCACCGGATCCCCTACGACGCCGGCAGCACCCCGCTCGAGTACTGGCAGGCCGTCGGCAACGCCGTGGGCGCGCCCGTCGACGAGGCGCTGGCCGCCGAGCTGACCCGTGTCGACGTCCAGGGCTGGGGTCACCTGGAGCCGTCGTCGGCGGCGCTGCTCGAAGCGCTTTCCGAAGCCGGGGCGAACCTGGCGCTGCTCTCGAACGCGCCGGTCGCGTTCGGCGAGTGGGTCCGCGCGCAGGAGTGGGCGCGGTACTTCCGCGTCACGCTGTTCTCGGGCGACGTCCGGTGCGTCAAGCCGGACGCGAAGATCTTCCGCCTCCTGCTCGACGAGCTCGGCGCCGAGCCCGCCGACTGCCTGTTCTTCGACGACCGCGAGTCCAATGTGGAGGGTGCGCGGGCGGTCGGGCTCCGCGCGCACGTGTGGAACGGGGCCGACGCGGCCCGCGCCTGGCTCGGCTGACAAATCACCCGCACCGCACGGCCGCCTACCCGCCGTGATCTCCATGACCTAGGCTGAGCGTCCCCACACTCCCCGGTAGGTGCGCATGGCGACGAGCGAACGACCTTCGGCCCACGTCGACTTCGAACGGCCGAGCATCGCTCGCGTCACCGACGCGCTACTGGGCGGGCAGAACAACTACGAGCCCGACCGCGCCGTCCTGCGGCAGCTGACGGCGATCGCGCCGGAAGCCCCGGCGATGGCGCGGGAAACCCGGCAGTGGCTGGTGCGCGCCGTCCGCTACCTGACCGAGCGGCTGGCCGTCGACCAGTTCCTCGACCTCGCCGCCGGCTTCCCGGCGCCGGAAAACACCCACCAGGTGGCGCAGAAGTACAACCCGGAGGCGCACGTCGTCTACGTCGCCGACGACCCGGTGGTGAAGGCGCACAGCCGGGCCCTGCTCGTCGACAACGACTTCACGCACGTCTGCGGCACCGACCCGCTGAACCCCGGCGAAACGCTCGCCGGGGCCACCCGGTTCATCGATTTCGACCGGCCGGCCGGGCTCGTGCTCTGCGGGGTCGTCGACCACATCGCCGACCTCCAGCAGGCGCAGCAGGTGGTCAAGTCCTACGTCGGCGCGCTCGCGCCCGGCTCGTTCCTGCTCCTGCTGCACCGGCACAACCCGGACGACGGCTCCGAAGCGGCCGCCGTCGCGACCGCCCTGCAGGACCACCTCGGCCGCACCGGGCTCGACACGCGCTACCGCACGCGGACCGAGATCACGTCGTTCTTCGACGGCCTCGACCTGCTCGAGCCCGGGCTGACCGCGCCGCACCTGTGGTGGCCGGACGGGCCGCGCCTGGCGCCGCTGACGCCGGTCAACTGGACGGCGCTGGGCGGCGTGGCGCGGATCCCCTGACTTCAGTAGCGGTTGATGCGCCGCGGGTCCTTCTTGCCGCCGGTGACCGCCTTGTAGCCGGCGGCGCCGAGGAAGGCGATGCCGCCGATGATGGCGATCCACAGGACGGCCTTGAACACGAAGCCGATCACGGCGCCGAGCACCATGAACGCCACCCAGGCGACGATCAGGCCGCCGACGATCTTCCAGAACATGGCTCCTCCGACTCTTCCCCGTGGCCCCACCGGCCCGATGACTCCACACTGCCACCTGACGCGGTGAAACTCCCCTCGTCGAGCCAACGTTCGGGGTTTATTCAGGGTTCCCCCTGGCCAGCCAGTCCCCCAGCCGCCGGACTCCCTCGTCGATGTCCTCGGCGCTGCCGGCGAAGGAGAACCGGACGTACTTCCCGCCGTCGACCGGGTCGAAGTCGACGCCGGGCGTGATGGCGAGCCCGGTGTCGGCGAGCAGCCGCTGGCACCAGCTCAGGCTGTCGTGGGTGTACGCGCTGACGTCGGCGTACGCGTAGAAGGCGCCGTCGGCCGGGGCGAGCTTGCCGAGGCCGATCCGCTGCAGTCCGGCGAAGAGGCGATCCCGGTTGGCGCGGTACCGCTCGACGTGCGCGTCGGCCTCCGCGTACGCCTCGGGTGTGAAGGCGGCGAGGGCCGCGTACTGCGAGACGGCGGGCGGGCAGATGGTGAAGTTGCCGGTCAGGACGTCGATCGCGCGGTGCAGCCGCTGCGGGGCGAGCATCCAGCCGAGCCGCCAGCCGGTCATCGCGAAGTACTTCGAGAAGCTGCCGAGCACGATCGGCTCGCGGCCGTACTGCCACGCGCAGTCCAGCTCGGCACCGTAGGAGATGCCGTGGTAGATCTCGTCGCTGATCAGCTGCACGCCGTGCGACGAGCACCAGCCGGTGATGGCGGCGAGCTCCCCGGGCGGCAGCACGGTGCCGGTGGGGTTGCTCGGGCTGGCGACGATCAGGCCGTCGATCGGGCCGAGCTCGTCGAGCAGGGCGACGGTCGGCTGGAAGTTCGTCTCGGCGGTGGTGGCGAACTCGACGACCTCGCAGCCGAGGACGGAGAGCAGGTTGCGGTAGGCGGGGTAGCCGGGCCGCGCCATGGCGACCTTGGCGCCGGGGTCGAAGGCGCTGAGGAAGGCGAGCAGGAAGCCCCCGGAGGACCCGGTGGTCAGGACGACGTCGTGCGCCTGGACGTCGACGTCGTACTTCCGCTGGTAGTGCCCGGCGACGGCCTCGCGCAGCTCGGGGATGCCGAGCTGTTCGGTGTAGCCGAGGGTGCTGTTCCCGAGGGCTTTCTGCGCGGCCTCCCGCACCGGTTCCGGCGCCGGAGCGGAGGGCTGCCCGGCCGCGAGCGAGACGAGATCGCCGTGGCTGCGCTGCCGGGCCCCGGCCGCGGAGAGGACGTCCATGACGTGGAAGGGCGGCACGCCGGCCCGCAGCGCGGGCCCGGCGAAAGCTCCGAGGTCGGCCATGGGGCCAGGCTAGTAGCCGCGGTAGGCACCACCGTGGGCCATGGCCTTGATGCCGGGCACGTTGTCGAGGCTGCCGTACCGGTCGAAGGAGTACCGCACGCCGGCGATGATGTTGTCGACCGGGTTGTAGATGTTGTCGTGGCCGGGCAGCTTGTGGGCGTTGAAGGTGGAGTCGATGCACTGCATCAGCCCCTTGGACGGGTGCCCCGCGGCCGCGTTGCTGTCCCAGTTGTTGATGGCGTTCGGATTTCCGCCGGATTCATGCTGGATGATCGCCCAGATCTTCGGGATGTCGGCGTCCGTCACCGGGATTCCCGCGGCCTGCAGCGCCTTCATGGCCTCCTGGATCCACTGCTGGACGTTCCCCGGCGGCGGCGACGAAGGCGGGCCGCCGCTCGGGCCGAGGCCGCCGCCGCCCCCGCCGCCACCGCCACCGCCGCCCCCACCGCCGCCGCCGTGGGAGGAGCCGTTGCTGTGGATGCCGCCCGTGCTCTTGGGGGCCGCTGCCGAGCTGCTCGGCAGGGGGACCTGGTCGTAGCCGCCCTCGATCTGCTGGGACATCAGCTGCTGGGACGCCTTGATCGCCGTGTCGGCCTGGGTTTGCAGGCCGGTCACGTCGCCGTCGAAGCCGGCCGTGATGGTGTGGATGTCGGTCTTGGCGGTGGCCAGGATCTCGTCGGCGCTGGGGCTGGGCCCCGGCTTGCCCTCGTCGTGCGCCTTCTTCGCCGCGGCCAAGGCGTTGTTGATGTCGGTCTCGGCCTTGGCGTTGCGCTCGTTGACCGCCTTCTCCGCGGCGAGCTGCTTGTCCCCGACGTTCTTCTTGATCTGGTCGAGGGTCCGCGCGAGGTCGTCGAGGTCCTTGGCGACGTCCTCTAGGTGGGTCTGCACCTTGGTGCCGGCGTCGCGGACCTGCCGGACGTACTGGAAGAACTGGTCCGCCGCCGGCCCCGCCCACACGCTGCCGTTGAGCGCGTCGGTCGAATTCTTCAGGGACGCGTTGTGGTCACCGGCATTCTTGCCCGCCTCGCGGAACTGCGCGGCGGCCGCGGTGATTTTCCCCAGATCGACCTTTTCGACCTGGTCGACCTTCTTCATGAAGGCGTCCCAGTTGTCCGGCGTTCCGGCGCCGCCCCCGTTCAAACCCACTGTGGTGCCCCCTGCTTACTTGTCGACGTGCAGTTGCAGATCGCTCGCGCCGACCTGGTCGGTTTCGGCGATCAGCCCGGCGGCCTTGCGCATGGCGTACCCCAGCGCCTCCATGTGCCTGCCCGCGGCGTCGAACTGGTTGTGCACGCCGTCCTTGAACTTGCCGACCGCGCCGTGCGCGTCGCCCGTCTCGTCCATCCCGCCGAAGGGGCTTTCCTTCTCGTGGTCCAGGCCGGTGACTTTCTGCTTGGACTTCTCGAACTCGTCCTTGAGCTTCTCCACCTGGCCGGCCGCGATGGCCATCGATTCGGTGTCGTAGACAGGCACGGTTCGTCATCCCCTTCGGAAACTTGTCTCCGCCCGATCGGACGTCGCCATGACCAGGACGGTTCCCGCGTTCACCTTAGGACTTCACCCGGTGCGCGGGTACGGATCTCCGCCAACTCCACCCCAGCGGGGATCAGGCCTCCGCCACCAGCTCCCGGATCCTCGTCGCCAGCAGCACGTTGTCCGCCGGGGTGACGGTGGCCCACTCGCGGCCGTCGCCGTCGCGGCCCACCTGGAACAGGTAGCGGCCCGCGTCCGTGTCGAAGAACGCCACCACCCGGCCGGCCCGGTGCACCACGCCGTCGCGGGAGGTCCGTTCCGCACCGAACTGGCCGCGGGCCTCCTGGCCCAGCAGCATGCCCGAGAGCTCCTGGGCCTGGAACAACGGGATTCCGCGGTCCTCCAACGCCGTGACCAGCGCCTTCGCGTCGCCCTTCGCCGCCGCGTCGGCGGACTTCACGACTTCGTACGGCAGGCTGACCGTCTGGCCGATGCCGGGGCCCAGGTCGCCCGCCACCGAGACCGCGGCCTCCGCCAGGCCGTCCTCGGTGGCCGGGATCAGCCACACCTCGCCGTTGTCCACCACCCCCAGCACCGCCTGGCCGCGCAGGCTGACCGCGCGGCCGCGGATTTCGCGCTCCGCCCACACCCACACGTCGACGGCGGTCTGCGGGCGCGCCAGCAGGTGCAGCAGGTCGGCCAGTTCGCCGGACACCCGCCGGTTGCGGGCCAGGCGCCGCTCGCTCAGCGACGCCCAGGCCGACTCGACCAGCTCGAGCCGCTCGCCGCGGGTGGTTCCGGCACTCGGCACGTCCAGCGCGACGTGCCGCCGGGGCAGTTCGAAGGATTCCCAGAGCACGTCGAACTCGAGGGCCGACAGGACGAGCGACACGGTCAGCGCCCGTCCCCGCCGTGGTCGCCGAGCACGTCGGGGGAAACCATCCGCTGATCGGCGAACAGGTCCTGGTCGTCGACGCCGTAGCGGCGGACGTGTTCGGCGTCCTCCTCCTGCGGGGCCGCCTCCGACAGGAACTTCGACTCGCCGGGCCGCTGCTTCGGGCTGATCTGCTCCGACTTGCGCAGCGCGACGGCTTCCTCTTCGGGCAGCTCGCCGACCGGCAGCGGCCGCACCGGGCCCTTCGGCTGGCTCTTTTCGCGCCGCTGACGCTCCTTGTCGCCGCTCAACGCGCCGCCGGCCACGCCCGCGCCGATCGCCGCCGCGCCGGCGCCGATGTCGCCGGGGGTCGCGCCGGGCTTGGGGACGAACCCGCGCTCGCCGGTGTACTGGCCGGGCTGGAGCGGGGCCTGCGGCATCGCGCCAACCGTGCGGCCCTTGGCCAGCAGGCCGTCCGGGCCGCGGCCGGTGGAGCTGTCGATGCCGGTCGCCCCGCCGGGCGCGCCGCCGCCCCCGCCGCCACTCCCGGTCCCACTGCCACTCCCGGTCCCGCCGCCGAACGACTTGATCGGCGTCGTCGCGGGGGGCGAGCCGGGCGGCTGCGCGCCGGGCGGGCAGAACGGGTCACCCTGGCCGCCGGTCCCCGGGCCGGGGAAGCCGCGACCGGCCGGATCACCGGAGGTGCCGCGGCCCGGGGCCTGGACCCAGCCCGGCCCGGGCTGGGTGACCGGCGGCTTCGCGCCCGACGGCGTCGTCGACGAACTCGGTGTCGTGGCCTGGGCGGCCGCGGCGCCGATCGAGCCGGTCTGGCGCGCCGGCTCCTGCGGCGCGGGCCGGGAGGGCTGCTGCGCCGCGACGCCGTAGACCGGGGTCGGCGGATCGGCGCGCACGGTGTGGGACACCGGCTGCACCACCGGCGGGTCGACGTGCACCGACCGGACCTTGTCCGAAGCCGGCTTCACGCCGCCGTCCGGGGTCACCGCGACCGAGGCGCCGGCGACGTCCAGCACCCCCGGCGTGATGCCGGGGGCGGCCAGCTTCAGCGACTCCGGGTCGGACAGCGTCTGCGTCGAGAGCAGGTTCGCGCCGCTCTGCTGGGCGTACTCGTTCAGGGCCTGCTGAGCCTGGGCCTTGGCGTCGTTCGCGGCCTCGACCTGCCGGGCGTGGTCGGTCTCGAAGCCGATGAGGCTCATCAGCACGCCGTCGGTGAGGGTGAAGCCGCCGGCGCCCTTCCGGACCGTCTCGGCGTCGGGCAGCTTGTACTTGGTCCGGTTGAAGGCCTCGCCCTGCTCGAACACCATTTCCGCGGCGTGCGCGACCTTCGTGGTGGCGTCCTGGGAGAAGCCGGCCTGCTCGGTGAACACCTGGCTCGCCGCGCCGCCGGCCTGGCTCTGCCACTCGACGCCGAGCTCGAGCAGCTGGGCGCGCAGCGTCTGGTCGGTGTGGGCGAGCGCGGTCGCGACGGCCTTCAGCGCGTCGACGGCGGTGCCGATGCTGCCGGTGCCGTCGCCGTTGATCATCCGGGTGATCTGGTCGGCGATCGCGGTGTTGGTCCAGCCGTCGAACCGGTGGTTCTGGATGCCGGCCGCGAGCTCGGAGAATTCCACGCGCCCTCCCTAGTTGCGTGCTTTCAGGGTCTGCAACGCCAGGTCGGCGGCGCGGGCCGACATGTCGCACAGCTGCGGCTGCGTGAGCTTGCCGCGGGTGATGGCGAAGGTCTGGACGGCGAGCGTCTGCCCGTTCGCGACGCCGACGAGCGTCTCGCAGTCGGCGGGGTCGCCGGCCGCGCGGTAGTTCGTCAGCGCCGGGTAACCACCGATGGTCTTCGGCTCGGTGGTCATGCTGTTCTTCTTGCGGGTGCCGGTGATCCACTGGCCGAGGTCCGCCGACACGGCCCGCACGTGGTAGGCGTGCACCGGCTCGGCGCCGTCGGCGTCGAACACGCAGGTCCGCCCGTCCTCCTCCGGCACCTTGCGGGGGACGCTGGTGATCTTGAGCGCGTCGAGCTGCACCTGCGGGAAGATCTCGCACAGGTCGACGTCCTGCAGCGTCAGGTCGGCCGGCCGTTGCGGGAGCTGGGCGGCCTTGGCGCTCTGCGAAGCGGCCGTGGCGGCCGTCTCGACCGGGTACGGCGTGCCTTCGGTGCCCGCGGAGCAGCCGGCGAGCGCCGCCGTCGCGAGCACGCCTCCGGCTATCCGGTTACGCACCGTGCTTGCCGCGGTCACCGAACACCGCCGCCTTCTCCTCTTCGCTGACCTTGTAGTCCTTCGCGGCCGCGCGCAGCTGCTCGACCAGGCGCTTCAGGCCGGCGACGTACTCGCGGACCTGCCCGGCGTAGGAGCGGTCGCCGTCGGCGATCAGGGTGTTCCAGGCCTGGACCGACTGCGTGCTGATCACGTCGGCGGACGGCGCGTCGATCCGCAGCTGGCCGAGCCGGGTCAGCAGCTGGTCTTCGAGGGCGTTGGCCTGCTCTTCGACGATCCGGGCCACGTCGAGGAGCTTGTCCGGGTGGACCAGGACGTCCGCTGCGGCCGGGGCCACTGGGATGGCCGAACTGAGGTCTTGCGGGGGTCCGGGTGGCGGAGCCCCCGGCCCGGGGCGAAGCCCCGGAACAACGCTGTCGTACGAGGGTCCTGACATGCGCTCCCCTGACGTCATACGGACAGTGACCGGCCGGTTCCCGTCGAGGCTACCAACGTGGGTGTAGTAGCAGCCTGAGTTTGGACGAAGAGCACGCCCGGCCGGTTCCCCCGATCCGTGGAATCAGGCGCGCTGTTTCGCCGTCGGCGCGCCGACCTCGCCGTTCGCCGCCTTCAGCGCGATGTCGGTGCGGTGGTGCGAGCCCGCGAGGTGAACCTTTTCGACGGTCTCGTAGGCGTGCTTGCGCGCCGACTTGAGCGTCTTGCCGGTGCCGACGACCGACAGCACGCGGCCGCCGGCGGAGACGACGGCACCGTCGTCACGGCGGCGGGTGCCGGCGTGCAGGACGCCTTCCAGCTCGGCCCCGGTGATGACGTCACCGGTGCGCGGCTTGCCCGGGTAGCCGTCGGCGGCGATCACGACGGTGACCGCGGCGCCGCCCGCCCACTCCAGCGGCGGGTGCTCGGCGAGCTTGCCGGTGGCGGTGGCGTGCATGAGCCCAGCGATCGGGGTGCGCAGCAGCGCCAGCACGACCTGGGTTTCCGGGTCGCCGAAGCGGCAGTTGAACTCGATGACCTGCGGGCCGTCGGAAGTCAGCGCAAGGCCGGCGTAGAGCAGGCCGGAGAACGGCGCGCCCCGGTTCACCAGCTCGTCGGCGACCGGCTGGACGACGGTCTCGACCAGCTCGTCGACCAGGTTCTCGGGCGCCCAGGGCAGCGGCGCGTAGGCACCCATGCCGCCGGTGTTCGGGCCGGCGTCGTCGTCGCCGACGCGCTTGAAGTCCTGCGCGGGCAGCAGCGGGACGACGGTGTTGCCGTCGACGAAGCAGAACAGCGAGGCCTCTGGGCCGTCCAAAAAGGACTCGAGGAGGACGGGGTGCCCGCCGTCGAGCAGCATGATGGCGTGCTTGCGCGCGACGTCGATGTCCGGCGTGACGACGACGCCCTTGCCGGCGGCGAGGCCGTCGTCCTTGACGACCCAGGTCGGGCCGAAGCGGGCGAGCGCGGCATCGAGCCGGGCGGGGTTGTCGACGACCTCGCTGCGCGCGGTCGGCACGTTCGCGGCGGCCATGACGTCCTTGGCGAAGGCCTTGGACCCTTCGATCCGCGCGGCGGCGGCCGAGGGACCGAAGCAGGCGATGCCGGCCTTGCGGACCGCATCGGCAACGCCGGCGACGAGCGGCACCTCGGGCCCGACGACGACGAGGTCGGCCTGCCAGCTCTTGGCGAGCCCGGCGACCGCTTCGGGATCGGCGGCCTCGACACCGAGCTGCTCGGCGACGGCGGCCGTCCCGGCATTGCCGGGCGCACAGGCCAGGGCGGTGACGGCGGGGTCGCCGGACGCCGCGAGGACGAGTGCATGCTCCCGGGCGCCGGAGCCGATTACCAGTACGCGCACGCCGCACAGCGTATCCGGCCGGGTTCGCGGGGGACATCGCGCCGTCGGCAGGGCGGGGTTGGTGGGGCATTCGGACTGTCGCCGGGTCAGGTGTTGGTGGGACATCGGACCGTCGCCGGGTCAGGTGTTGGTGGGACATCGGACCGTCGCCGGGTCAGGTGTTGGTGGGACATTCGGACCGTCGCCGGGTCAGGTGTTGGCGGGACATCGGACCGTCGCCGGGTCAGGTGTTGGCGGGACATCGGACCGTCGCCGGAGGCAGGTGTTGGTGGCTGGGGTGCGCGGCGATCCACAAGTCTTCGGGGGTGTGGACAGCTCGGCCTTCAGTGCCCGCGAGCCAAGGTTTTCGTCCGACCCCGCCGATACGCTGGAAGCGGGGGCAGCCCCCAGGGAGGGCGGGCCGCGCCCGTGGGGACCTGCCGGCTGACCGCCCGCCACCCACTGCGGGAACCCGGCCCACCGACCGCCGGACTCGGCCCGCCTGCCGGCACCAACCTCGGCGACCAGGGGCGTGCCGCAGGCCACAGCCAGGCGAACAGGAGTCCACGCGCCGTTTACCGCGTCGACCTTCCAACGACGTACTTCGGACGCTTGCGACATCGAGGGTGGCGCGGGTAGTCAGGGCACACCCTGTGTGAAAAGAGGTCACCAGATGAAGCGCAAACGTGTCGGCCTGCTCGCGCTGGCCGGGCTGGTGTTGCTGAGCGTCACCGGTGTTGTTGCTGGGCCGGCCAGTGCCGCCGCAGTGTCCGATACAAGCGGGGGGTCCGCCGATGCGGCCGCGCGGGGGCGGGGCCACCATGATCCCGTGATCATCGGACACCGCGGCGCGCCCGGGTACCGGCCGGAGCACACCCTCGCCTCCTACGAGCTCGCCTACCGGATGGGCGTCGACTGGGTCGACGTCGATCTCGTGCCCACCAAGGACGGCCAGCTCGTCGCCCGGCACGAACCCGAGATCGGTGGCACCACCGACGTCGCGAAGCACCCGGAGTTCGCGAACCGCAAGAAGACCGTCGTGCTCGACGGGGTCACCACCACCGGGTGGTTCACCCAGGACTTCACGCTGGCCGAGCTGAAGACGCTGCGCGCGGTCGAGCGGATCCCGCAGAACCGGCCGCACAACACGCTCTACAACGGCCGCTACCAGATCGCCTCCTACCAGGAGGTCCTCGATCTGACCAAGCGCCTCGGCCGCGAACTGCACCGGACGCTCGGCACGTACCCCGAGGTCAAGCACTCGACGTTCTTCCAGTCCATCGGCAACCCGACCGAGCCGAAGCTGGTCGCGATCCTGCAGCGCAACGGCCTCGACCGGCCGGACGCGCCCGCGATCATCCAGTCGTTCGAGGTGTCGAACCTGATCGCGCTGCACAAGCAGGTCCGGACGCCGCTGCTGCAGCTGACCTCGGCCTCCGGCGCCCCGGCGGACTTCGTCGCGAACGGCGACAAGCGGACGTACGCGGACCTCGTCACGCCGCAGGGGCTGCGCGAAGTCGCGAAGTACGCGAAGTACCTCGGGCCGGACAAGGCGCAGGTCATCCCGCGGGACAAGGACGACAACCTGGGCGCCCCGACCGCGCTCGTCGCGGACGCGCACAAGGCGGGCCTGAAGGTGCAGCCGTACACCTTCCGGAACGAGAACCCGTTCCTGCCCGCGAACCTGCGCTCGTCGGCCGCGCCGGACGCCTTCGGTGACGTCTTCACCGAGGAGGCGGCGTTCTTCCAGGCCGGCGTCGACGGCTTCTTCGCCGACCAGCCGGACACCGCCCTCGAGTCGCTGCACGCGTTCCTGGGCCGTTAATCGCTTTCCCGCGAAGGGCGCTTCCGTGGACGCTGGCTCCATGGAAGCGCCCTTTTCCGGTGTCGTGCTGGTCAGCCGCGGTGACGAGACGCTGCTCGCCGAAGCGTCCGGGTACGCGCACATCGCCCACGGCATCGAGAACACGATCGACACGCGGTTCGCCATCGCCAGCGGTACCAAGGGGTTCACCGCGCTGGTCGTCATCGGGCTCGTCGCCGAGGGGTACCTCGAGCTGCCGACCAGAGCGCGGGACGTGCTCGGCGACGACCTCCCGCTGATCGACGACCGCGTCACCGTCCAGCACCTCCTGACGCACACGTCCGGCATCGGCGACTACTGCGACGACGACAACCCGCCGGAGATCCCGCCGCGGCTCGTCACGTCGGCCGACTACCTGGCCGCGCTCGACGGTTTCCCGCAGCAGTTCCCGCCCGGCGAACGGTTCCACTACAACAACAGTGCGTTCGTCGTCCTCGCCCTGATCGCCGAACGGATCGCGGGCATACCTTTCGCCGACCTCGTGCGGACGCGCGTCACCGAGCCCGCCGGGATGACCGGCACGGCGTTCCTCCGCGCGGACGCGCTGCCCGCCCGGACGGCCACCGGCTACCTCGAAGACGGCCGCAGCAACGTGTTCAGCCTGCCGGTGGTGGGCCACGGCGACGGCGGGATCTACAGCACCGCCCCGGACTTCCGGAAGTTCTGGCGCGCCCTGTTCGAGGGCCGGATCGTGCCGCTCGGGTGGGTCGAGAAGCTGCAGCGCGGCGACCGCTACGGCCTCGGCTTCTGGCTGCCCCGGCCCGGCGTGGTCCGGCTGGAGGGCGGCGACCACGGCGTCGCGTTCCGGAGCACGCACCAGCCGTCGTCGGGCGTCACCGCGACCCTCATCTCGAACAATCACCGAGGTGGCGGGCCCCTGCTGCGCCGGTTGGACGAGTTCTTGACGAAGGCTTGACACCCTCCGGCACCGGGGCTACCTTCGGCGAATTCAATGGTCTGGCCGCATACCTTTCAAGAGGTGCCCGATGGATGTTTCCGACCAGCAGACCACCCCCGACCACGCCGACGAAGACAGCGCCCGCCTGCACCAGCTCGGGTACGCGCAAGAGCTCAAACGGACGATGTCGGCGTTCTCGAACTTCGCCGTGTCCTTCACGATCATTTCGATCCTCTCCGGCTGCCTCACGCTCTACAAGTTCGGCATGCAGACCGGCGGACCGGCCACGATGATCTGGGGCTGGCCACTGGTCGGCGTGTTCGTCGTGCTGGTCGGGCTCGGCATGGCCGAGGTCTGCTCCAGCTACCCGACGGCCGGCGGGCTCTACTACTGGGCCGCGAAGCTGGCACCGGGCAGGTCCGGCCCCGCGTGGTCGTGGTTCACCGGCTGGTTCAACCTGATCGGCCAGATCGCGGTCACCGCGGGCATCGACTTCGGCGCCGCACTGTTCCTCAACGCCTTCCTCGACCTGCAGTTCGGCTTCGAGGCGACGCCCGGGCACACGATCCTGCTGCTGGCGATCATCCTGGTCGTGCACGGCCTGCTGAACACCTTCGGCGTGCGGCTGGTCGCCATCCTCAACAACGTCAGCGTGTGGTGGCACGTGGTCGGCGTGCTGGTGATCGTCGGCGTGCTGGTCTTCGTGCCGGACAAGCACCAGGACGCGTCGTTCGTCTTCGGCAGCTTCGTCAACCAGACCGGCTGGGGCTCGTCGATCTACGTCTTCGCACTCGGGCTGCTGGTCGCGCAGTACACGCTGACCGGGTACGACGCTTCGGCGCACATGACCGAGGAGACCAAGAACGCGGCCAAGGCCGGCCCTCGCGGCATCGTTACGTCGATCGTGGTCTCGCTGATCGCGGGCTGGATCCTGCTGATCGGCCTGACCTTCGCGATCCAGGACTACGACGGCGCGGTCAACTCCGCCACCGGTGTCCCGCCCGCGCAGATCTTCATCGACGCCACCGGCGCGGTCACCGGCAAGTTCCTGCTGCTGATCTGCATCGGCGCCCAGCTGTTCTGCGGCATGGCGTCGGTGACGGCGAACTCGCGGATGATCTACGCGTTCGCCCGCGACGGCGCGATCCCGGGCTCGGGGTTCTGGCACAAGATCAACAAGCGGACGCAGACGCCGACCAACGCCGTGTGGCTCGCCGCCGGCGGTGCGCTGATCCTGGCCCTGCCGTACCTGTGGAGCGCCACGGCCTACGCGGCGGTGACGTCGATCGCCGTGGTCGGGCTGTACGTGGCGTACGTGATCCCGGTGTTCCTGCGCGTCCGCCGCGGCGACTCGTTCGAGCCGGGCCCGTGGACGCTCGGCCGCTGGGGCAAGCCGATCGGGATCGTCGCGACGGTGTGGGTGGCGCTGATCTTCGTGCTCTTCATGCTGCCGCAGGTTTCGCCGGTGACGGGCGCTTCGTTCAACTACACGCCGATCGCGTTCCTCGTGGTGCTCGGCGGGGCCGCCCTGTGGTGGGTGGTTTCGGCCCGGAAGTGGTTCACCGGGCCGAAGGTCCAGGGGTCCGAGGCGGAACTGGCCGCGGTGGAACAGGAACTGAAGGACCTCGGCTGACGTCCGGCGCGAGGTGGCGCGGGAACCGCCGGGCTTCCGCACCACCTCGCGCGCTCACTCAGTCGCCTGACCGCCGCCGGCCAGGCCCCCCGGACAGCCCTACGCGGCTGTCCGGGAGGCGGAGTTTCACGTGGTCGCGGGCCGGGACTCGGTAACCGACGGGGTGTCGTCCTGCGCCGGGGCGCGGTGGCCGGGGCGGACCACCGTCACCGCTGCCGCTCCCAGGGCTCCCACCGCCGCGAAGGCGTAGAAGCCCCACGGGTAGGCGATTCCCGCCGTCAGCAGGGCGCCGCCCAGGAGGGGGCCGGAGATCGCGCCGATGCGGCCGATGCCCGCCGACCAGCCCAGGCCCGTGGCCCGGATCGCGTCCGGGTAGATGCGGCCGATGTACGCGTACACCAGCACCTGGGCGCTGAACACGAAGCAGCCGGTCAGGAACACCGCCGCGTACAGCCCCACCGCCGGCAGTTTCACGCTCAGCAGGGCGAGGAACACCGCGCCCGCGCAGAACCAGACGATGGCCGACGGGCGGATGCCGACGCGGTCGGCGACCCGGCCCGCGACCAGCAGGCCCGCGATGCCGCCGGCGTTCAGCGTCAGCAGCAGGCTCAGCGCCGCACCCAGCGGGTACCCGGCCTGGCGCATGATCTCCGGCAGCCAGGTGTTCAGGCCGTAGACCAGCAGCAGGCCCATGAACGAGGTGACCCAGAACGCGATCGTCGCGCGCAGCAGGCCGCCGCGGAACAGCCCGGCGACGGCGTGCCCCGCCGACCGCTCGGTCTCGCGGACCTGCTGGAACGTCTCGGACTCCGGCAGGTACTTCAGCATCAGCGGGACCAGGACCAGCGCCGGCAGCGCGCCGGCGACGAACATCGCCCGCCAGCCCAGCGGCGAGATCAGCACGATGCCCAGCAGCGCGGTCAGCACCGCACCGACGTGGTAGCCGGTCATCACCGTGGTCGTCGCGCTGCCGGCCTTGCCCCGGCTCGCGTACTCCGTGACCAGCGTGATCGCCGTCGGCAGGCAGCCGCCGAGGCCGAGCCCGGCGACGAACCGCAGCAGCCCGAAGACGAACGTCGACGGCGCGAACGCGCACAGCAGGGTGCACAGCGAGAACAGCGTCACGGAGATGATCAGGGACTTCCGGCGGCCGATGACGTCGGTGACCGTGCCGATCGCCAGCCCGCCCAGCATCATCCCGGCGAGCCCGACGGTGGACACGATCGACGCCGTGGCCGGTGTCAGGCCCCAGACGTGGCCGCGGAGCAGCACGGGCAGCACTGTGCCGAGCACGACCAGGTCGAACCCGTCGAGCAGGACAGCTGTCCAGGCCAGGGGCACGACCCAGCTGCGGGTGCCAGGGGACATCGGAACCTCCGGAAGTGCGTCGGTGCACGTCTTCCGCACACGTGTGCGGATTGCGAACGAGTATGCACACCACCACCGACAGAATCCATCGCCCTTCCGCTCACCGGAAGCCGGGCAAGGCGGCGCGACCTGCGGAAAGATCACCCAGGTGGAAATCCTGACGCTGATGGGCGTGCTCGCCGGCTCGCTGGCCCTGACCGCGCTCGCCCGGCGCTACAACCTGTCGGCGCCGTTGCTGGTGGTGGTCGTCGCGCTCGGCGTCGCGCTGATCCCCGGCGTGCCGCGGCTGGAGCTGGAGCCGGAGCTGGTCCTCACCGTCGTGCTGCCGCCGCTGCTCTACTCGACGTCGCTCGAGAGCTCGCTGACGCACTTCAGGCGGGCGCTGCGGCCGATCGTCGCGCTGGGCGTGGTGCTGGTGGCCGTGACCGCGGTGGTCGTCGCCGTGGTCGTGCACCTGCTGCTGCCGGATGTGCCGTTCGCGTCGGCGCTGGTCCTCGGGGCGGTGGTGGCGCCGCCGGACGCGGTGACCGCGGTGGCGATCGGCCGCAAGCTCGGCCTGCCCCGGCGGGTGATGACCGTGCTGACCGGGGAGAGCCTGGTGAACGACGCCGCCGCGCTGACGCTGTACAAGGTCGCGCTGGCCGCGGTCGCCGGCACCGCGGGCTCGGCCGGCCACGGGTTCGCGGTGTTCGGCGTGGCGACCGTGCTGGGCATCGGGGTCGGTCTGGCCATCGGCGCGCTCGTGGTGCTGATCCGGCGGCAGTTCGACGACCCGCTGGTGGAGTCGGCGTTCGGGATCATCGTGCCGTTCGCCGCGTACGTCACCGCCGAACACCTGCACCCCATCAGTGCGGACTTCAGCGGGTCCGGGGTGCTCGCCGTCGTCGCGGCGGGGCTGCTCCTCGGTCACCGCGCGCTGTACGCGTCACCGGCGACCCGCATGCAGGACAGCTCGGTGTGGGCGTCGATCGACGTCCTGCTGGAGGCGCTGGTGTTCGCGCTGATGGGGCTGCAGCTGCCGTTCGTGCTCGAAGGAGCACGGCACGCGGCCCGCGACAACGGCACGCTCGTGCTGGTGGCGGTAGCGGTGCTCGCGGTGACGATGCTGGTGCGGATTCCCGCGGTGTTCGTCTCCGCGTACCTGCCGCAGACGGTCCGCCTCTTCGGCCGAGACCGCTCGGCGCCGTCGTGGCGGACGCTGGCGGTGGTTTCGTGGACGGGCATGCGCGGCGTGGTGACCCTCGCCGCGGCCGCCGGTGTCCCGGCGGGCACCCCGGGACGCGCGGAGATCCAGCTCTTCGCGTTCACCGTGGCGATCGGCACGGTGCTCATCCAGGGGCTGACCCTGCCGCCGCTGATCCGGGCGCTGAAGGTCGAAGACCCGGCGGAAGCATCGCGGGACGAAGAAGAAGAGCTCGCCGCGCGTGAAGTCGCGAAGAAGGCGGCGCAGGAGCGATTGCGCGAGATCGGCCACGAGCGGCTGGCGTCGCTGGACCTGCCCCAGGAGAAGGTGGACCGGCTAAAGGAGCGGCTCCAGCGGTTGATCGACATGCGCTACCGGTTCGCCAAGGCGGCGATCACGCTGTCCGGCGAGGAACACGCCGGCAGCCCGCAGGCACAGTTCGCGAAGGCCCGCCGGGAGCTGCTGATCACCCAGCGCAAGGCGATGATCGAGGAGAACCGCGCCGGCCGCCTCGACGACGAGGTGCTGCGGAAGGTCCTGCGGGAGCTGGACCTGGAGGAGCTTTCGGTGTCGGCGACGCTCACGAACCGGATGAGCTGAGCGCCGCCCAGGTCCGGAGCCGCTCTTCCGCGGAGCGGATCCCGGTCTGGGTCAGGACGACGTCGGTGGCGCCGGCGTCGTAGTAACGCCGGATCCCCGCCGCGACGGTCTTTTCGTCGCCGATCAGGGCCAGCTCCACTGGGTGGTCCACGCCTTCGGCGTCGAGGATCTTCCGGTACGACGGGATCTGCCCGTAGACGGCCATCTGCTCGGCGGCCAGCGCGCGGACGGCGTCGGGATCGTCGGTGACGACGGCGGGAACACCGGCGATGATCCGCTTGCCGTCGGGGAGGGCCGGGACGATCCGCTCGGCCAGGGCTCTCGGCCCGGCGAGGTAGGGGAAGGTGCCGTCGGCCAGCTCCCCGGTGACGGCCAGCGCCTGCGGCCCCATGGCGGCGACGATGACCGGGACGTCGGTCCCGCCGGCCACTGTGGACGGTCCGAGCGAGTGGGCGCGCACGGTCTCCCCGTCGAAGTCGACGGCTTCCCCGGCGAAGGCCTGCCGGAGAACGGTCAGGTACTCGCGCAGGTGGCGGATCGGCGGCGGGTAGTCGATCCCGTAAACGGGCCCGAGGAAGCCTTGGGAGCCCAGGCCGATCCCGAGCGTGAACCGGCCACCGGTGGCGGCCTGCGCGGTCAGCGCGGCGCTCGCGACCAGCAGCGGGTGGCGCGGGTAGGTGGGCACGACGGAGGTGCCGACCTCGATCCCGGGCACTTCCCGCCCGGCCAGCGCGGCGACCGCGACCGCGTCCTGGCTCAGCGGCAGCTGGGAGAACCAGACCGACTTCAGCCCGGCCTCGGCGGCCTGGCGGGTCTGCGCGATGAGCTCGTCGACGAGGTTCGGCGCCCGGTCCGTGTCACCGGACGGCAGCGCGACTCCGATGGTCATGATCCCAAGCTAGCGAGCGCTGCCACCGGGAAGCGGGCTTCCCAGGAATTGAGAACCCGAGCGGCCGAAGGTGAATTCGCCCACCCTGAAGCGAAAGCCGATCTTCAGGAGAGCCCATGTCGCTGACCGAAGTCATCGAAGGCACCCGCCGGGCCGTCGACGCCGATCCGCACAACGCCGCTGTCTCCTTCAGCGTTGCCAACACCCTCAAGCCCGGTACCAGGACCGAAGTCGAGGTGAAGGTGCGGGACCACGCTTTCACCGTCGACGAACCGGCCGCGCTCGGCGGGACCGACCAAGCCGCCAACCCCGTCGAGTACGCGCTCGCCGCCCTCGGCTCCTGCCAGGTCGTCACCTACCAGTTCTGGGCGGCGAAGCGCGGGATCCCGATCGACTCCATCAAGGTCACCGTCGACGGGGACCTCGACCTGCACGGCTTCTTCGGCTTCTCCTTCAACACGCGCCCCGGCTTCGGGGACGTCCGCGTGTCCGTCGAGCTGGAGGGGCCGGCGAGCCGGGAGCGCTACGAAGACCTCAAGCGCGAGGTCGACGAGCACTGCCCGGTGCTCGACCTGTTCCGGAACGAAACGCCCGTCAGCACGAAGCTGACCTAGACGAACTGGTGCCGCACGATCGTCTGCTCGCGGCCCGGGCCGACGCCGATCGCGGAGATCCGGGCGCCCGACAGCTCTTCCAGGCGCTCGACGTACGCGCGGGCGTTCGCCGGGAGCTCCTCGAACGTGCGGCACGCCGAGATGTCCTCGAACCAGCCCGGGTGCTCTTCGTAGATCGGGATCGCGTGGTGCACGTCGGTCTGCGTCATCGGCATGTCCTGCGTGCGGAATCCGTCGACTTCGTAGCCGACGCACACCGGAACCTTCTCCAGGCCGGACAGCACGTCCAGCTTCGTGAGGAAGTAGTCGGTGATGCCGTTGACGCGCACCGCGTACCGCGCGATCACCGCGTCGAACCAGCCGGTGCGCCGTGAGCGGCCCGTCGTCACGCCGAACTCGCCGCCCTGCTTGCGCAGGTACTCGCCGGACTCGTCGTGCAGCTCGGTCGGGAACGGGCCGGAGCCGACGCGTGTGGTGTAGGCCTTGAGGATGCCGAGCACCGTCGTGATGCGGCCCGGCCCGATGCCCGAACCCGCGCTCGCGCCGCCGGACGTCGGGTTCGACGACGTCACGAACGGGTACGTGCCGTGGTCGACGTCGAGCAGCGTGCCCTGCGAACCCTCCAGCAGCACCGTTTCGCCGCGCTCGAGGGCCTGGTTCAGCTGCAGCCGCGTGTCGGCGATGCGGTGCGCGAACTTCTCGCCCGCCGCCAGCACCTCGTCGGCGACCTGGTTCGCCTCGAGGGCCTTGCGGTTGTAGACCTTCACCAGCACCTGGTTCTTGAACTCCAGCGCGGCTTCGACCTTCTGGCGGAAGATCTTCTCGTCGAGCAGGTCCTGCACGCGGACGCCGACGCGGGCGATCTTGTCCTGGTAGCACGGCCCGATGCCGCGGCCGGTGGTGCCGATCTTGCGGCTGCCGAGGTAGCGCTCGGTGACTTTGTCGATGGCCACGTGGTACGGCATGATCAGGTGCGCGTCGGCCGAAATCAGCAGCTTGGACGTGTCCACGTCCCGCGCTTCGAGGCCGGAAAGCTCCTCCAGCAGCACGCCGGGGTCGACCACCACGCCGTTGCCGATGACGTTCGTCACGCCCGGGGTGAGGATGCCGGAGGGGATGAGGTGCAGGGCGAAGTTCTCACCGTTCGGCAGGACGACCGTGTGACCGGCGTTGTTGCCACCCTGGTAGCGGACGACCCACTGGACGCGGTCACCCATCAGGTCGGTGGCCTTGCCCTTGCCTTCGTCTCCCCATTGGGCACCGATGAGCACGATGGCCGGCATGTGACACTCCAGGTGTTCGACGACTGAGGTTAAGTGTCCCGGACGGACACCGGTGGCGCTGAAGAAATGCCGGTGCATGAGCGTAACGGAGGACCTGCGGGTGCGCGGAATCGTGGTGGCCTGTGGCGAGGACGCGGCCGGCTTCGAAGAGGTCGACGACGTCGAGTCGATCCGCGTCCCGAGCCGCCCCGGCAAGGCGGAAATCGACCCCTTGCTGGGCGAACACGATCACCTGGTGGTCTCGGGCACGGACGCCGACCTCGCCGCGGTCGTGCTGCGACTGCTCCGGAAGGACGCGCTCTCGGGCGTGTCGGTCGGGTTCGTGCCGTCGTCGCCGGACTCGGTCGTCGGCGCGCTCTGGGGCCTGCCGAAGACGCCGCTGCAGGCACTCGCGCTGGCGTTGCGCGGCGAGGTCGACCCGGTGCCGCTGATCCGCGACGACGTCGGCGGCGTGGTCGTCGGGCGCGGGCAGCTGCGGCTGGTCCGCGGCGTGGCCTACGCCGACGAGCAGGTGGCGCTGCGCGGGCCGGCCGCGTCGATCGAGGTGACGCCGGACCCGGGCGGCCCCGGCCTGGCCGTGCGGGTGGTGAAGGGCACGCTCTTCAAGCGGCCGTCCACGCTGTACTCGCGGGCGTTCCAGATCGGCTGCATCCCGACCCGCCCGGTGCGCGACGACGTCGTCTTCGAGCGCGCGGTGAACAAGTGGACCTGGTACCGGCACACCGAGGACCTGCGGCTCGTCCGGGGCGCAGTCTGAGCCCTACGGTGATCCGCGCGTCACGCGGTGTTCATTGACGGGCAGCAACATGTCACCTATACGTGTTGTACGCGCCACTCCCGTGCTTCAGGGTTAGCTGTCCCCACCACTGACACGGAGGCAGCAAAATGCCAACCAGGCGTGCTGTTCGTCATTCGTTCACTGTCCTCGCCGTCACCGCGGTGCTGTCCGGCACCCTGGCCGGCGTCGCGGACGCGACCCCGCCGGGCATCCCCTCGGCCACCACGGCGAAGTCCGAGCTCACGGCCCTGACCGTCAAGGCCGACGGCTCGCAGACCGGCTACAGCCGCGACAAGTTCCCGCACTGGATCGACCAGGGCGGCAGCTGCAACACCCGCGAAGTGGTGCTCAAGCGCGACGGCACGAACGTGGTGACCGACTCCGGCTGCGCCGCGACCTCCGGCAAGTGGGTCAGCCCCTACGACGGCGCGACCTGGACCGCGGCGTCCGATGTGGACATCGACCACGTCGTGCCGCTGGCGGACGCGTGGCGCACCGGCGCGTCGTCGTGGACGACCGCGCAGCGCCAGGCGTTCGCGAACGACCTCACCGACCCGCAGCTGATCGCCGTGACCGACAACGTGAACCAGGAGAAGGGCGACAAGTCGCCCGACCAGTGGAAGCCGCCGCTGGTCGGCTACTGGTGCACCTACGCGAAGATGTGGGTCGCGGTGAAGTACAAGTTCAAGCTGACCGTCAACGCCGCCGAGAAGACCGCCCTGACGGACATGCTCAACCGCTGCTGACGCCGGTACGCTCGGGCGGTGCGGATCCTGTTCACGTGCCGCCCGGCGTACGGCCACCTCTTTCCCCTGCTCCCCTTGGCGAACGCGGCACGCGCGGCGGGGCACGACGTCGTCTTCGGCACCGGCGAGGAGTTCCTGCCGAAGGTGCGGGAGCTCGGGTTCGAGGCCCACCGCGTGGGGATCTCCATCCGCGACGCGGAGGCCGAAGCCCAGCGGCGGCACGGCGCGGACGCCGGTTTCCTCGAACTCGGCATCACGGTTTTCGCCGAGCTGCTGCCGCAGTCGACCATGGCCGACCTGCGCCCGCTGCTGCCGCGGCTGCGCCCGGAGCTGGTGGTCTACGAGCAGAGCGACGTCGGCACCGGCGCGCTGGCCCAGCAGGCGGGCATCCCGGCCGTCTCGCACGTGATCGGCCGGTCGATGCCACCGGAGGTGCTGTCCGTCGCGGCCGAACGGCTGGCCCCGCTCTGGGGCACGCTGCCCGCGGACGCCATGCTCGGCGACGCCTGCGTCGACGTCTGGCCGGACAGCGTCCGCGATCCGGGGACGGCAGCCGTGCCGAAGGTGTTCCGGATGCGCCCGACGCCGTACGACGCCGCCGTCCCGCTGCCACCGCTGCCGGAAGACGGCTTCGCGTACCTGACCCTGGGCACGGTGGTGTTCGGCGCGACGCAGGTGCTGCGCGGGGCGATCGCCGCCCTGTCACGGCTGCCGGTGGACGTCGTCGTGGCGGTCGGCCCGGGCGACCCCGCGGCGCTGGGCCCGGTGCCGGAGAACGTGCGGGTCGCCGGGTTCGTGCCGCAGGCCGAGGTCCTGAAGCACGCCGGGCTGGTGGTGCACCACGGCGGCACCGGGACGGTGCTCGGCACCCTCGCCGCCGGCCTGCCGCAGCTGATCCTGCCCCAGGGCGCCGACCAGTTCGCCAACGCGGAGACGCTTTCGGCCCTCGGCGCGGCAAAGGCGCTGGTGGGCGACGCCATCCGGATCCCCGCGATCGAGGCGGCGGCCCGCGAGCTGCTGGACGGCTCGGCCGCGCGGGAGGTCGCGCGGGGCATCGCGGCCGAGATCGCCGTGATGCCCGCGCCCCAGGTGGTGCTGGGCGAGCTGGTCGCCTGGGCGGGCTGAATTACTAGCGCTCGGTCAGGCTTTCGAACCATCGCGCCAGTGCCTCGATCAACCTCGTGATCGCCGATAGCACCATCGCCAAGGCGGGCGCCGCACTCGGACGCACCGCTGTGACCAAGACCAGCAACCCGGCCAACGAACACGGCGCCAGGATGGCGACGATGAACACGATTTCCATGACAATTCCGTTCGTCAGTTGGTTCAAGGCGGAGCCATCCGAACCATTGCCGCCAATAACCGAAGGCTCAGTGGACTGAGTGCACGAATGCGTCCGCGCCGATGACCGACAGATCGTTGCATCAACCCACTGCGTCCTACAGGTGCAGCACGGAGGCAAAAGGGGGGCAAAAAAGGGGCGACAGTGGCGCAGCCTCCCTCCCACCTGGCAGGATCGAGGCCGCAGCTGAACGCCGAGCACCCCGGGAACGAGATGGATGAGAAGTCGATCAAAGAGAGCCTTCATGCTCTGAAGCAACGAAGCGGCTTGACCCTGGCCCACCTGCGCTCCACTTCTACATGTTCCAGCAGGACCCGCCCTCTCCCGACAATGCCAAGTCAGCGGATTTCGCCGGACCGATTGAGGTCGACATATCCCAACCGGAACCGGTAACCATCTTTCAGACAGAAGCCGCGCAGATTCGATTGAGTCGCGGACGAATACAGATTCCCGATGCCGGAAAAATCACCACTGAGGCACTCCAGAACCTCCCCAGGAACATCGGAGCAACCAACGGCGCCTGGCTGGGATTGGTTCACAACGGAACTCCAACCGTGTCGACGTTCGTGGTGCTCCAAGACTTCGTAGCGGAATGGGAGGAAGAGGATCCGGGACAGGATTCGGTCACGAGTGGCATGTTTGTTCCGATCTATCGGACGGCGCAGCTGCGGTAGCTGATCGCGAGACGGCGGCCAGAGCACTGCCCGAAATCGCCGTGATGCCCGCGCCCGAGGTGGTGCTGGGCGAGCTCGTCAGCTGAGCGGGCTGACCAGCGCCAGGATCTCCCGCGCCACGGCGTCGTTCTGGCGGAAGGACAAGGCGTTCGTCCGCGGCCGGGTGAACGCCGCCGCCGAGCGGGCGCTCGTGTGCGGGCCCACCGCGAACCGGTGCGGGTGGGGGCGGCCCGTTCCGTCGAGGAGACGGGAGTCCGAGACGCGCGTGTGGATGCGGCCCGACGGCAGCGAAACGCCCGTCACCGGGTCCGCCACCGCCTCCTCCGCCAGCTCGCCCGCGTCACGCAGCTGCCGGAGCAGGCCGTCGGCCGCGCGGGTCACGCTCGGGCCCGGCAGCCGCGCCTCGATCAGCGTGCGGGCCTCGACGGTTTCCGGGTGGCTCGCCGACGTCGCCGCGAAGACGCCGCGCTCCGCCGTCACCCGCATTTCCGCGCCCGCGAAGGAAACGATCCCGGCTTCGTGCAGCGCCAGCAGCTCCTCCAGGCGCCGCGGCGGCGGGCCGCTGGCGTAGTAGGAGAAGAACCCGTGGAACCAGCCGTCCATATCGGACACCTGAGAGGACGCGGCCAAACGTCCTTTTTGGACTAACACGGGCAGCTGGCCGTACACCGACAGCAGCGCCGTGAACGCACCCAGGTCGGCGCTGAACTCCTGGTTCGCCCGGCGCGCCAGGTCGGCCTCGACGTACTCGCGCAGCTCCTTGCCGAACTCCTCCGCCGTGCCGAAGGCGCGGCCCGCCATCGGCCGGTCCAGCCGGTCGAGGTCGAGGCGGTCGGCCTCGGCGGGCACCGCCCGCGCGACGAGGTCCCGCATGGCGGGCGAATCCCAGGCCAGGTCGGCGAAGGCGTCGGCGAACACGGCGAAGTCCAGCCGGACGCGCTCGGGGTGCCCGGTGAACAGCTCGCTGTAGTAGCCCCAGGCGAGTTCCTTCGCGACCAGCGGCCAGACGTCGGCGCGGAAATCGAGCGCTTCCCCTGGCAGCGCGTCCATGGCGTAGGCGTCGAAGAACCTGGGCAGCCGCAACGGTTTCCCGCGCAGCCGGTAGCCGATCTTCGCGTGGTAGGGCACCCCGCGCCGGGAGCCGACGTGCAGCACCGGCTCGGCCCCGCTCGGGTGGTAGCGCAGGCCGCCGCACGGCAGGTCCTCGAACCGGCCGCCGCGGCCCTCGGTCAGCAGCAGCATCAGGTCCACGAAGGCCAGCCCGAACCCGCGCACCAGCACGGTTTTGCCCGGTGCGACCCCCGAGTAGTCGACGTCGGCGGTGTAGCCGGCCGGGTAGTAGGACAGCCCGTGCCGCGCGGCGAACGCCACCAGCTCGCGCTCCCGCTCGTCGGGTTCCGCGTCGAGGTGGCCGACGGTGAAGACGACGGCGTCCGCCACGATCGCCGACCCGTCGGAGAGGCGGACGGTGCGGCCGTCGACCCCGGTCGCGCGGGCCGCGTGCTCGACGACGTCGAAGGCCTCCGGCAATTTCTCGACGACCTTCCGGTACACCCAGGTCAGGTAGGCGCTCTGCAGCCGCCGGGTGGGGAAGTGGAAGGGGTCGAGCGCGGTCAGCTCGGCGACGACGTCGGGCGGCACGTCGGCGTCGAGCCCGCCGTCCCGCACCTGCCGCGCCCACTCCAGCAGCGACGGCCCCGGCCGCACCGGACCGGCCATCTTCACCGAGTCGTCGGTGAACATGGTGACGTCCTCGGGCATGGAGTTCATCCGCAGCAGCGGCGACTGGTCGTAGCGCCACACCCGGCCGGGCCCCGGCGGGAACGGGTCGACCAGGTGCACTTCGAGCCGACGGCCGCCGGGCAGCTCACCGGCGTTCGCGCCGAGCCGTTCGAGGACGCCGACCCCGCGGGGTCCGGCGCCCACGACAACCAGGGTGAACGGCGGGAGATCGGCCACGAACCCGAAGCTACGCCGGGCTTTCGCCGCCGGGAGCCCTTCTCACAGAGCGGAACCCATCCGGCTCGCGCGCGGCTCCGAATCCCACGGGAACCCACCGGCGAAAGGAGCGAACTTGACCTTCGTCCACCGAGGCGCCCGGGCCTCTGCCAGCCACCCCCACCTGCGAATACTTGGCCGATGAGATCGGCTCGCCGCACCGCGTCCACACCGCGCAGGACGTGGTCGGCACCCTCCTCCGGGGGAACTGGGCGATCTTCGCCCACGAATGGGCCGATCCGGACGGGATCGACCCCGAGCACTGGCGGGACGTCGTCGAGGCCGCCGCGGAGGCGGCCGGGGTCGACGTCGAGTTCGTGGTCATCCCGCGCCGGTCCCTGACCGTCGTGTTCAACCGGGCGAGCCCGCCCACCTTCGAGCAAGTCCGCGCGTCGATCGAGGTCATCGAGGCGCACCGGCGGTAGTTCCACCCTGCGGACGTCGTTGCCGCCGCGGCACGCCCCGGCGTAGCCGTGGGTGGTACCGACGGAGAGAAGGTGGGCGGCATGCCGGTGGAATTCCTGGGCATCGGGGGCACGCACGACGGGTCGGAGACGCACGCGCGCTCCGGCGGGGTGTTCGACAAGGAGTACACGCTGCGCCTGGCCCGCGCGCACGAGGACTTCGGCTGGGACCGGGTGCTGTTCGCCTACGGCTCCGGTTCGCCCGACCCCGCGCAGGCGGCCGCGTACGTCGCCACGAAGCTGGACAAGCTGCAGATCCTGCTCGCCCACCGCCCGAACGTCTCGTACCCGACGTTCGCCGCGAAGACGTTCGCCACGCTCGACCAGATCTCCGACGGCCGACTGACCGTGCACTTCATCACCGGTGGCAACGACCACGAGCAGCAGCGCGAGGGCGACTACCTGACGAAGGACCAGCGCTACGGGCGCACCCGCGAGGCCATCCAGATCATCAAGAAGGCTTGGACGTCGGACGAGCCCTTCGGCTTCGAAGGCGAGTACTACCGCTTCGCCGACTACGTCAGCGACGTCAAGCCCGTGCAGCAGCCGCGGCCGAACGTCTCCTTCGGCGGCTCCTCGCCCGCCGCGTACGCCGCCGGCGGCGCCGAGGCGGACATCTACTGCCTCTGGGGTGAGCCGCTGGCGCAGACCGCCGAGCAGATCGAGTCGGTCAAGGCCGCCGCGGCGGCCGCCGGCCGCACCGACGTGCCGCGGATCCAGGTCGCGTTCCGGCCCATCATCGCGCCGACCGAGGAGCTGGCCTGGGAGAAGGCGTACGCCACGGTCGGGGCGATCAAGGACCGCACCAAGGGCGGGCAGCCGCTGACCCGGCGGCACAAGCTCACCGAACCCGAGAACACCGGCTCGCAGCGGCTGCTGGAGATCGCGGCGAAGGGCGAGCGGTTCGACCGCGCGCTGTGGACCCCGACCGCGGCCGCGACCGGCGGCGCCGGCAACTCGAACGCGCTGGTCGGGACGCCCGAGACGGTCGCGCAGGCCCTGCTCGACTACTACGACCTCGGCGTGGAGATCCTCTCCGCCCGCGGCTACGACATGCTCGGCGACACGATCGACTTCGGCCGGTACGTCATCCCGATCGTCCGCGAAGAGGTCGCCAAGCGCGACGCCGTCCGTGCCGCCGAAGCCGCCCGGAAGCCCGCGGAGGACGCCCTCGCCGTCGATGGCTGACCTGCCGCTTTCCCCGGTAGCCACCTCGCGGCCGCGAGGTGGCTACTTTTGCCCCTGGCGACCGACCAACCGGTACGGAATGATCGATTGGTGACTCCTGAGCCACCGGTCAGACACTGCGGGCTATCGTCTGACCCGTTCGGGAAGCTCCGTGACACCTTCGATACCAGCGAAAGAACCTAGAGATTTACCAACAGTCACGGGACACTGGCTGAGGTAACTCACGTACCGTGACTGCCTCATGACCGACTGGTCGTCTCGTCACCGGAGGTCATGGGTCGGCCGCGGTCTGTACAGAGGTCGGGAGAAAACGCATGGCAGCACCGCCGGATCGCGTCACGTTCCGCGAGGTGTTCGGGATCGCGGAGTTCCGCGCGCTGTGGTTCGGCGAGCTGCTCTCGATCGCCGGCGACCAGCTGGCCAGGGTCGCGCTGTCCATCCTCGTGTTCACCGGGACGAACTCCGCGACGCTCACCGGCCTGACGTACGCCCTGACCTACGCGCCCTCGCTGCTGGGCGGCATCTTCCTGACCGGCTTCGCCGACCGCTTCCCGCGCCGCAGCGTGATGGTGCTCGTAGACCTGCTGCGCGCCGCCCTGATCCTGCTGGTCGCCCTCCCCGGCATGCCGTTCTGGCTGATGTGCGTGCTGGTCGGCGGCGTTTCCCTGGTCAACCCGCCGTTCAAGGCGTCCCAGCTGGCGCTGCTGCCGCAGGTGCTCGAAGGCGACCGGTTCGTCGTCGGCATGGGCATCCGGAGCATGACCGTGCAGAGCGCCCAGCTACTCGGCTTCGCGGGCGGCGGCGCGCTGCTGATCGCCCTCGACCCGCACGTGGCGCTGGTCGTCGACGCCGCCACGTTCGTCCTGTCGGCCCTCTTCGTGCGCTTCGGCGTCCGGGCCCGGCCCGCCGCGGCGACCGGCGAGCAGCGCAAGTCCTTCTTCGCGACGATCGGCGGCGGTGGCCGGACGGCCTTCGCGAGCTCGCCGCTGCGGACGCTGGTGCTGTTCACCTGGCTGATGGGGCTGCTGCCGGTCTACGAGGGCATCGCCGCGCCGTACGTCACCGCGGCGGGCGGCGGCCCCGAAGCGATCGGGCTGCTGCTCGCGGCCGACCCGATCGGCAGCGTCATCGCGACCTTCGCCTACACGCGCTGGGTGCCCGCGCGGCTGCGGCCGAAGCTGATCGGCCCGCTGTCGGCCCTGTGCGCCGTGCCGCTGGTGCTCTGCTTCCTCAACCCCGGCCCGGTCTCGTCGATCGTGCTGTTCATCGTCTCCGGCGGCCTGGGCACGGTCTGCCTGCTGCAGGCGACCGCGTCGCTGACCCTGGCCGTGCCCGACGAGCAGCGGGCGCAGGTGATGGGCCTGTCCAACACGGGCCTGACCACGATGATGGGCATCAGCCCGCTGATCGGCGGCGTGCTCGCGGACCAGCTGACCCCGCACGGGACGGTCGGGATCTTCGGCGTCGCCGGGATCGTCCTCACCCTGCCGCTGGCGGTGCTGTGGGCCCGGGCTCTGGCGGGCGAACCGGATCGATGGAACGACAAAGAAGCCGCACGCGCCGAACATGCATGACATGCCCCGCGCGTGGGCTCGACCTGCGCGACCTTGCGGTGCGCTGTGCGGTCACTGTTCTTTGCCGCGCATCGCTGGCCACCTCTCGTTCCGGTGTCAAAGAAAAAGTACACACCGAAAGCCCTTGTGGACAGCGGGCGAACGGTCTGAAACTGTCCGTGAGTACTTTGTCACCGTACAACCACGCAAGGGTCTGGGGGAAAAATGGTCACATCGGGGGAACAGCGCGGCCAAGACTTGATTTCTCGCGTTCGGGGCTGGGCACTGTGGACCCGCCCCCGCGACTGGATCATCGCGACGCTGACCGCCATCACGGTCATGCTGAGCTGGACGGCCGTTTCGCTGTTGACCGTGCCGGTCACCGTAGCCCAGCTGGGCACGTTTGCGCTGCTCACAGCCCTGGCCGTGGCGCAGACGGAGGTCAGCAGGCGGCTCGAGCGGCAGCGCCGCATCCTCAGCAACGGGCCCTACATCTCGATGACTTCGGTGTGGCTGCTGCCCGCCGGCCTGCTGCTGCCGGCCCAGCTGATCGCCACGCTCGGTGTCGTCCTGTACGTCTACCTCGCCTTCCGAAGCTGGTCCGGCACCCGTCCGGGTGAATTTCACCGGGTTGCCGCGAACGCGACCACGATGATCCTGTCGGCCTTCTCCGCGGGTGTCGTCGGTCACCTGACCATCGGCAGCGGCGTGGCCACGGTGACGCTGGCCGCGCTGGCCTTCTTCACGGTCAACACCGCGCTCACCGGTCTCGGCCTCTACCTGGCCGACCCGAAGAACGCGACCCCGGTGTCCTGCCTCGGCAACATGGACGACAACCTGCTCGAACTGTCCACTTTGTGCGTCGGCGCGCTGCTGGTGATGGTGCTCAACGAGGAGCCGCTGCTGTCGGTGCTCGTCATCCTCCCGCTGTACGTGCTGCAGCGGTCCGTGCTGATCAAGCGGCTGGAGGAACTGGCCACCACGGACCAGAAGACGCAGCTGCTCAACGCCACCACCTGGCAGGACGGCGCGCAGCGCGAGATCTCGCGCGCGGAGCGGGAAAACGGCAGCTTCGGCGCCATGATGATCGACCTCGACCACTTCAAGCGGATCAACGACACCTACGGGCACCTCGCGGGGGACGACGTGCTCAAGGCGGTCGCCGCCGTGGTCAAGCAGGAGACCAGGGCGCACGACCTGGTCGGCCGGTTCGGTGGCGAGGAGTTCGTCGCGCTGCTGCCGTCGACGTCCAAAGAGGATGCGATCGTCACGGCGGAGCGGATCCGGCAGCGGGTCAGCGAGCTGATCATCAGCACCACGACCAACGAGGGCGCCGCCGTCGACATCGAACGGCAGACGGCGTCGATCGGCGTCGCCGCCTACCCGATCGACGGCTCGTCCATCGAGGAAGTGATGTCGTCCGCCGACGCGGCCGTGTACGCGGCCAAGCACGGCGGGCGCAACCGGGTGGTGGGGTCGGTCGCTGCGGCCTTGGCCGCGGCTTAGCTACCGCAACCGGTCGATGACGTCGCTCGCCTTGGTCTGCAGGCGGGCGACGCCGCCCACGGTGAATTCGGTGAGCAGGTCGATCAGGGCGTCCTGGTCCGGCGGCTCGCCGTCCCAGGTGGCCTGGACCAGTGACTCGGTCATCGCGAAGAAGAGCGTGACGAGCGCGCGGTCCGCCCGGCCGGAGTCGATGCCGTGCGCGGCCCACCGCTTGCGGCTGGCTTCGGCGTAGACAACGGCCAATCTCTCCCTCAACCGGGTGAGAGCGGGGTCGCCCGCGCGCTCGGCCGCGCGGAGTACGCCGTAGCCCTCGGGGTGGTCGGCGACGTAGGTGACCATGTTGGCGTAGTTGGCCCGCGCCCAGGCCCGCAGACCGGGCTGGGTGTCGGCCACCGACGGCCCCGCGATGGCCGCGAAAGCCCTCTCTTCGGTTTCCGCCACGACCTCGGCGAACAGGGTCGCGCGGTCGCCGAACTGCTCGTAGACGGCTTGGCGCGAGACGCCGGCTTCCCGCGCGATCTGCTCGATGGTCGCGCCCTGCATCCCGTGCTGCGCGACGACCCGGGCGGTCGCCTGCACGACGCGGGCGCGCTGCTCCGAAAGCGGGAGCTTGCGCGGCCGCCCGCGTGGAGCGGGGCTTGACATAGTGGTCCACCTCACGTGACTCTTTTTCCGACACCTCTGTCTAAAAAGGTGTTCCCCGCGCACTCGACCTGCTCAACGAGGAGCAAGCATGCGTATCTTCCCCCGCCGCGCCCTCTCCGCGGCCGTCGCCACGGTTTCCGTTCTGGCGTTGGCGACGCTGGGCCCGCCCTCCGCTTCCGCCGCGTCCTTCTACGACCCGCCTTCGCCCCTGCCGGCCGGGAGCAACGGCGACGTCATCCGGCACGAGGCGTCGACGTTCTACATCGATCCGATCCAGCTGATCAAGGCCGACGCGAACGTGCAGCGGATCATGTACCGCAGCACCGACACGCACGGCTCGCCGATCGCCGTCACCGGCACGGTGCTGACGCCGAACTCGGCGTGGCACGGTTCCGGGGCCCGGCCGATCGTCTCCTACGCCGTCGGCACCCAGGGCGAGGGCGACGACTGCGCTCCTTCGAAAGCGCTTGCCGCCGGCTTCGAGTACGAGGGCCCGTTCATCGCCGGGCTCCTGACCAGGGGATACGGCGTCGTCGTCACCGACTACGAGGGGCTCGGCACGCCCGGGGACCACACGTACGTCAACCGCGCGTCGCAGGGCCACGCGGTGCTCGACGCGATCCGCGCGGCGCAGCGGCTGCCGGAGGCGGGGCTGCCGGACGACGGCCCGGTCGCGATCGCGGGCTACTCCCAGGGCGGCGGCGCCTCGGCCGCGGCGGCGGAGCTGCAGCCGAGCTACGCGCCCGAGCTGAAGCTGAAGGGCGCGTACGCGGGCGCGGTGCCGGCGGACCTCGCCGAGGTGGCCAAGAACCTCGACGGCCACTACGCGGTCGGCTTCCTCGGGTTCGCGCTGGTCAGCATGAACTACGCGTACCCCGAGCTGAACATCCCGGCGCTGCTCAACGCCCGCGGGAAGCAGCTGTTCGAGCAGGTCCGGACCGAGTGCACGGTGGAGGCGATCGCCGCGCACGCGTTCACGCAGTCCTCGACGCTGACCAACGACGGCCGCCCGATCACGGCGTACCTCGGCGAGGAGCCGTACGCGTCCCGGGTGGCCGAGCAGAAGATCGGCAGGCTGAAGCCGACCGCGCCGGTGCTGATCGTGCACAGCGCGCTCGACGACATCGTGCCTTACGCGCAGGACCGCGACCTGGGCCGGACGTGGTGCGGGAAGGGCGTGAAGGTGCAGTTCAGCACCACGCTGATCCCGACGCACGCGCTCGCCGCGGTGCGGGCGTTCCCGGAGGCGTTCGCCTGGCTCGAGGGCCGGTTCGCCGGCCTGCCCGCGCCGGTCGACTGCGGCTGGTTCTGACCCCTCCCGCAGCCGGTCGTGAGTGGTAAGGCGGGTTAGAACCCGCCTTACCACTCACGACCGGCCGCGGCAGACTTCAGTAGGCGACGGTGAAACGCGCCCGGCGGTGCTTCGGCTGCTCGATCTCGTCGACGTAGGCGATCGCGAAGTCGTCGCCGCCGATGTGGGAGCGGCCGTTCTCGTCGGTCACCAGGACGTCGCCGCCGATCCGGAACTCGCCGCGGCGCTCGCCCGGCGTCCACGCGCCGAACTCGGCGGCGGGGCTGACGTAGAACCAGTCGACGTTCTCCGGCTGCTCGCGCAGCAGGCCGAGGACCTCGGCGTGGCTGCCGGCCTCGTCCTTGTACTCGGCCGGGAACTCCGGGGTGTCGAACAGCCGCGGGCCGCCCTCGGCCACGTACAGGCTCGCCGCGCCGCCGACGAACGACAGCCGGACGCCGTTCTCGCTCGCGATGCGCGCCAGTGCCGGCACCGCTTCGATCAGCTTCTTGCCGTCGAGCTCGCGGGCCGGGGTGGCGACCACGATGACGTCGGCGTCCTTCGCGAGCTGCGCCACGAACTCCTCGTCGTGCAGCGAACCCTGCACCGCTTCGACGCCTTCGGGCACCGAACCCGCGTTGCGCGCGACCCCGACGACCTCGTGCCCGCGGCGCACCGCCTCGGCGCCGATCCTGCCCCCGGCGTACCCGGTGCCCCCGAAAACGACCAGCTTGGCCATTGGCTGTTCTCCGTTCCTAGTCGGCCTTCACGGCCGATGCTAAGAACGGAAGATCACCTACTTCAACGGAAGCAACACACCCGTGGGTAGGTGTCCAGGTCAGCCGCCGAGGCCCGCGAACTCCGCGGCGATCTTCTGCTTGACAGCGCCGGCGTCCAGGCCCGCGCGCACCTCCGCCGTCGCGTTCGGCTTCGACAGCACCTGGTAGCTCGCCGTGCGGTTGGGCAGCTTGAACTTCACGTCGCAGGACAGCGAGATCGTCTTGTACGGCTCCGCGTCCCCGGCCGCCGTGCACGTCTGCGCCCCGAGCGACTCGGCGCTCACCTCGACCGAGAGGGTGATGTGGACGACGCTCTTCTCCCCCGACGCCGGCGAGCCGACGACGCTGTTGGAGACGTCGACCGTCGTCGTGCACGAGCCGACGAAGTCCTTGCAGTCGAGGTGGTCGTTGGTGACGACGGCGCTGGCCTGCACCAGCCCCTCGAACGGCTGCCCCAGCCCGCCGACGGCGGCGTCGAGGTCGTTGTGGAACGCCTTGACCGCGTCCCCGGTGAGCGCGGTGACGCCGAACTCGGCGCCGTACTTCGGCCCGTTCTGCGGGTCGAGCAGCGCCGGGGCGAAGCTGACGACCCGGTTCGGCGCGGCCGTCGTGACGCGCAGGACGCTGGGCGCGGCGCCGAGCTGGTAGACCTCGGTGCCGTCCGGCAGCTTCGCCTTGACCGGCTCGCTCACCCGGTCGGACCCGGTCAGCGCCTTGCGCAGCCCTTCGGCGAGCGCCGGCGGCGCGAACCGGGCCCCCGGGTCGAAGGGCAGCTCGGAGCCGAGCGTGCGCACCCAGCTCGTGCCGAACTGCGTGCCCTCGTCGATGGCGTGCGCCTTCCAGTAGTCGGCGTCGGCCTGGAGGTAGAACTGGCCGGCGGCGGCCGTCACCTGGACGAAGCGGCCGTCCAGCGGCAGCCCGCCGGCGGCGTAACCGCCGCGGGTGATCCGGAACTGCTGCTCGGTGCCCTGCACCGTGGACTTCAGCGCGATCGCGGGCGCCTGGCCCAGCGCCGTGAGAGCGGCTTCGACCGCGGCCCGCTGCTCGGCGCGCCGGTTCGCCGTCGCCTGGTCGGCCGCGGAGACACCGGCGGTACCGGCGACCGCCACCTGGCAGCCCGCCAGCAGTCCGCCCAGCAGCAGCACCGCCGCCACCTTGCTCCACCGAGCGCGCATTTTTCCGCCCCTTGCTCTCCCGCTACCGAGCACACCTCGGCCGGCGTTGTCCCGCCACCGGATTTGTGTCGTCACGTACCGGGGTTCCAGGAGGTTCTAGCCTGGGCCGGGCACCCGCCGCAACCCACCGTGATGAGGTTGGTTTACACTCTTGAGGTTGTCTCGGCGAGGCGGGGCCCTTCTGGGGTGCCCGGCGTGATCGACGCGGCGGCTCGAGTAGCCCCCGTCGTCGTGCACGCCCGGAAACTCGCCGCCGAAACTTCCTTGAACAGAACACACACCGGCTTCCCCCGCCGCAGCATGCTGTCTTTGATTTGAAGGAGTGCCACACCGTGTCCGAGGTACGTCTGTCCGTCGAGCCGCGCACCGAGTTCGGCAAGGGCGCCGCGCGCCGCACGCGTCGCGCCGGCAAGATCCCCGCCGTGCTCTACGGCCACGGCGCGGACCCGCGGCACTTCGCGCTGCCCGCGATCGAGTTCGCCCGCGTCGTGCGCGAGAACGGCTCCAACGCCGTCATCACCCTGGACCTGGAGGGCTCCAGCGAGCTGGCCCTCACCAAGACCATCGTGGTGCACCCGCTGAAGAACTACATCGAGCACGTCGACCTGCTGGTCGTCAAGCGCGGCGAGAAGGTCACCGTCGACGTCCCGGTCGTCGTCTCGGGCACCCCCGGCCCCGGTGGCCTGGTCAACCAGGACGTCGACACCCTGCAGGTCGAGGTCGAGGCGCTGCACATCCCGGAGCAGGTCGAGGTCTCGATCGAGGGCGCCGAGGTCGGCACCCAGATCCTGGCCGGCCAGATCGAGCTGCCCCAGGGCGCGACCCTGGTCACCGACCCGGAGTCGCTCGTCGTGGCCGTCAACGAGCCGCAGCGTGAAGAGACCGACGACGAGGCCGAAGCTGGCGAAGAGTCGGCCGAAGCCGCCGAATAGCATCACCGCATGACGGAAGACCTGCCCGGGGCCGGCGAGCTGATCCTGCTCGCCGGCCTCGGCAATCCTGGACCCCAGTACGCCGGAAACCGGCACAACGTCGGGTTCATGGTGCTGGACGAACTGGCCGCCCGGGTCGGCGGCAAGTTCAAGGCGCACAAGACCGGCGGCGAGGTCCTCGAGGGCCGGCTGGCCGGCCGCCGCGTGGTGCTGGTGAAGCCACGTTCGTACATGAACCTCTCCGGCGGGCCGGTGGTGGGCGCGGCGAAGTTCTACAAGGTGCCCCCGTCCGGCGTGGTCGTGGTGCACGACGAGCTCGACGTGGACTTCGGCGCGCTGAAGCTCAAGTTCGGCGGCGGCGACAACGGGCACAACGGGCTCCGCTCGATCACGAAGTCGCTGGGCACCCGCGACTACTACCGGGTGCGGTTCGGCATCGGCCGCCCGCCCGGCCGCCAGGACCCGGCGGACTTCGTGCTGAAGGACTTTTCGACGGTCGAGCGGAAGGAACTCCCGCTGGAGGTGGACCGGTGCGCGGACGCGACCGAAGCGCTGATCGGCACCGGCCTCGCGGCCGCGCAGAACTCCTTCCACGCAGGCTGACATGGGTGGCGAGGTGAAGCCATGACCCCCGACGAAGTCCGGGCGATCGCCTTCGGCAAGCCCCGGTTCGGCCGGCGCGGCTACAACGAGGACGAGGTGGACGCCTTCCTCGACCTCATCGCCGAGGCGCTGGCCGGGCGGAACATCCTGACACCGGACGACATCCACTACGTCGAGTTCACGATCATGCCGGTCGGCATGCGCAGCTACGACCAGGCCCAGGTCGACCTGTTCCTCGACGAGGCCGAGGCGGCGCTGGTCGAGCTGCGGACCCCGAAGCCGGCGGTGGTCGAGGAGGAGCCGCAGCGGCCGCAGGGCAACCGGAAGTGGTTCGGCCGCAGCTGACGGCTTCGCGGTTCCGGGTGGCGGAGCCCCGGTTGCCACGACGCTTCTCTTCGGGGGTTCCGGGTGGCGGAGCCCCCGCCCCGGGGCGAAGCCCCGGTTGTCGCACTGTGAAACCGGCCACACAGCGCTCGGTAGCGCGAACTCACCCGAAGGCGGCCCCGAGGCCGCCCGTGGGGGTGAGGTTGGGGTTCCCCTCTTTCGGGCAGCCTGTTCACGGGTTAGGACGGTGTACGGGAGTTTTCGCACCCCGTCCAACCCGGAATCGGAGAGTTCCATGTCGTTCACCGCCGAAGACCTCGCCGAGGTCACCTTCGGTAACGCCCAGATCGGCCGTCGCGGTTACGCGAAGCACGAGGTCGACGCGTTCGTCCGGCGGATCGCCAAGACGCTCGCCGACGAGGACGACCTGACCGCCGCCGAAGTGCACCACGTGATGTTCGCGAAGCCGCTGATCGGCAAGCGCGGCTACGACGAGCGCGAAGTCGACGAGTTCCTCGACGCGGTGGAGGACCAGCTCGCCGCCCGCACCGGACAGGCGCCGGACCTCCCGGGCGCCCGCAGTTCTTCGGAAGCCACCGCCGAGCGCGCCGCCCCGCCGACCATCCGGGCGGTGCGCGTCCAGCAACGCTGAGGCGTCCCGGCGGCGGGTCGTCGGGGCGCCCCGCCGCCGGGACGCGTCAGGCGTCCGCGTTCTTGCTGATCTTGTCGGCGAACTGCTGGGCCGTCGCCGCGCGCTTGACCTTGCCCGACGGCGTCTTCGGGAGGCTGCCCGCCGGCAGCACCACCACCGCGTACGGCCGCATGTCGACGGCGTCGCGAACCCGGGCCGACACCTGCTTCATCAGGTTCCTCTCGGCTTCGGCGTCCCCCGCCAGCTTCGACTCGACGACGACCGCGAACCGTTCGCGACGGCTGCCCGCGTCCAGCCGGACCGCCACCGCGTTGCCCGCGCGCACACCCTCGACCGAGGTCGCCGCCCGCTCGATGTCCGTCGGGTACAGGTTGCGGCCGCCCATGATGATGACGTCCTTGCGGCGGCCGCAGATGACGATCTGGCCGTCGACCAGGTAGCCCAGGTCGCCGGTGTTCAGCCACCCGTCGTCGTCCTGCGTACCGACCGGGCCCTCCATCGTGAGGTATCCGGGCGTCACGGCCTCGCCGCGCAGCCGGATCTCGCCGACCTCGCGCTCGCCCAGCCGCTCTCCCGCTTCGTTGACGATCTCCGCTTCGAGCCCGTCGAGCGGACGGCCGAGCAGCGCGAACGACCGGACGCTGTCGGTGCCGCGCCGCGGGTCGCCTTCGGGGACCGGCACCGCGCGGTTGTCCGTCTCCAGCGCGTCGGCCTCCACGACGTCGAGGGTGAGGCCGGTGAACAGCGGCGCGAACGACACCGCGAGCGTCGCTTCGGCCATGCCGTAGGCCGGGAAAACGCACTCCGCCGGCATCTTGAACCGGGCCCCGGCGTCCACGAAGGTCTGGACGGCGGTCTCGTCGATGGGCTCGGCACCGTTCAGCGCGATGCGCAGCTTCGAGAGGTCGTAGGCGTCGTCTTCGTCGACGCGGGCCATCCGCCGCCCGACGATGGCGTACGCGAAGTTCGGTGCCGCCGTCGTGGTGCCGCCGTACTTGGTGATCAGCTGGGGCCAGATCAACGGCCCGGAGAGGAACTCGACCGGCGTGATCTTGACCAGCTCGACGCCGAAGGTCATCGGCACGGTCAGGAAGCCGACCATCCCCATGTCGTGGAAGGTCGGCAGCCAGGACACCATCACGTCGACGTCGAAGTCGAACTCGGCGCGCTCGACCATGGCCTTGACGTTGGAGTACAGGTTCCCGTAGGTGATCCGCACGGCCTTGGGGTCGGCGGTCGAGCCGCTGGTGAGCTGCAGGAGCGCGGTGTCGCCTTCGTCGGTGCCGACGACGTCCGCCAGCGGTTCGGCCGCGGCCAGCTCGGTGATGAGCTTGAAGCCGATGCCCTTTTCGGCGAGCACGGGCGCGAGCTGGTCGAAGGGTTCGCCCAGCAGCACGAGGTCCGAGCCGATCATCCCGAGCACCCGCACCGTGTCCTCGGCCCATTCGGCGAGATCGGTGCGCGGGGTCGGCTGGTGCAGCATGGTGACGCTGCCACCGGCCAGCCAGACCGCCTGCACGGTGGGCGCGATCAGCACGGGCGCGGCGGCCAGCACGGCCACGGCACCCCCGCGCTCGAACCCGCCGGCCACCAGCCCCCCGGCAATCCGCCGCGCCTCGGCGTGCACCTCGGCCCAGGTCCGCCGGACCGGCTCCTTCGGCTCCCCGGTGACCATGCCACGCTGCTGCCCCCGCTTCGTCGCGGTGGCGACGAGCGTGTCCACGAACCTGCTCATGGCTCGAACATTACTGTCTCGGTGTCAACTTCCGCCGACCAAAGCGGAAACCGGCCCTCGCAGCCAACCGCGATCCGCCGGAACCGCCCGAGCGGTTCGTCCGGCCCGACGGCCCTCAGTCCAGCAGCTCTGACGTCTCCAGCCAACGGCCCTCGACGTCCTCGATCTCCCCCTGGACGCCCTTCAGCTCGGCGTTCAGCTCCATCAGCTTCGCCGGGTCCGTCGCGGCCTCCAGCAACGACGCGTGGAGCTTCTCCTCCTTGGCGTGCAGCTGGTCGAGCTTGCGCTCCAGCCGCCCGAGTTCCTTCTGGGCCGCGCGCAGGTCCGCCGCCGACTTCTTCGCCTCGGCCTTCTCCGGCGACGGCGCCGGGCCCGCGGCCGGCTGGGCCGCGGCGCGGCGGTTCAGGTACTCCTCGATGCCGCCCGGAAGGTGGGTGATGCGGCCGTCGCCGAACAGCGCGACGATCGTGTCGCACACGCGCTCCACCAGGTAGCGGTCGTGGGAGACCACCACCATCGTGCCCGGCCAGCCGTCGAGGAGGTCCTCCAGCTGCTGCAGCGTGTCGATGTCCAGGTCGTTCGTCGGCTCGTCGAGCAGCAGCACGTTCGGCTCGGCCATCAGCAGCCGGCACAGCTGCAGGCGCCGCCGCTCGCCGCCCGAGAGGTCCGCCACCGGCGTCCACTGGCGGGCCGCCGGGAAGCCGAGCTTCTCGCCCAGCTGCGACGCCGTCATCTCCTGCTTGCCGAACACCACGCGCCCGGCCACCTGCTCGATCGCCTGCAGCACGCGCAGGTCGCCGGGCAGGTCGTCGAGCTCCTGGCGCAGGTGCGCGAGCGCGACCGTCTTGCCCTCGATCCGGCGGCCGGTCGAGCCCTCGACGTCCCCGCCCAGCAGCTTCAGCAGCGACGTCTTGCCCGAGCCGTTGACGCCGACCAGACCGATCCGGTCGCCCGGCCCGATCCGCCAGGTGACGTGGTCGAGCAGCTTCCGGTCGCCGACCTGGTAGGTCGTGTCTTCCAGCTCCAGCACGGTCTTCCCGAGCCGCCGCTTCGCGAACGCCTGCAGTTCCACGGAATCCCGCGGCGGCGGGACATCGGCGATCAGCGCTTCCGCCGCCTCCACCCGGTAGCGCGGCTTCGACGAGCGCGCCTGCGGGCCGCGGCGCAGCCAGGCCAGCTCCTTGCGGGCCAGGTTCTGCCGCTTCTCCTCGGCCGTCGCCGCCAGCCGCGCCCGCTCGGCGCGCGCGAAGATCCAGTCGGCGTAACCACCTTCGTACTGCTCGACGCGGCCGTTCGCGACCTCCCACGTCAGGGTGGCGACGGTGTCGAGGAACCACCGGTCGTGCGTGACGACCACGACCGCGACCCTGCGGGCCAGCAGGTGGTCGGCGAGCCAGCGGACACCTTCGACGTCCAGGTGGTTGGTCGGCTCGTCGAGCACGATCAGGTCGAGCTCGCCGGTCAGCGCGGCGGCCAGGGAGACCCGGCGCCGCTCGCCGCCGGACAGGTTCGCCGTCGGCGTGTCCAAGCCGATCGCCGTGATGCCCAGACCATCCACAATGGACCGGACACGGGCGTCGGCGGCCCATTCGTGCTCGGCGCCGTAGCGTTCGAGCACGACGTCGCCGACCGTGCTGCCGTCGGGGAGCTCCGTGCGCTGGGTGACCACGGCCATCCGCAGGTCGCGCACGTGGCTCACCCGCCCGGAGTCCGGTTCGGACAGTCCGGAAAGGACTTCCAGCAGGGTGGTCTTGCCGCCACCGTTCAGACCGACGACGCCGATGCGCTGCCCGGCCGCGATGCCCAGGGAGACGCCGTCCAGGAGCGGGCGAACCCCGTAGGACTTGCTCACCGCCTCCAGGTTGACCAGGTTGGCCATCCGCTCAGCCGATCCTTTCCACTGTCTTGAACCGGGTCGCCACGACCATCGTCGTGTCGTCCACGGTGAATTCCGGGTCCTCCAGTGCGGCGCGCACTTCCGCGCTCTGCCAGAACTTCGTGTGCTCCGCACGCCACTCGGCGACGCTCGCGAAACCCTCGCCCTCGCCGCGGGCGTGCTGGATGTCCACTTCGGACATCGGAAGCACCCGCACCTCGGCGGTCTCGATGACCGCCACCCCCACCCCGGCGGAGTCGAGCACCAGCTCCCGCTCGCCCACCAAGGGCAACGCTTCGCCGTCGTGCTCGTATTCCGCGAGCAGGGCCGAGGTCGTCGTCTTGGCGCCGGCCAGGATCGCCGCGACCAGCTTGTCGCGCAGCGGCCCCGGGAACGCGAATTCGGCGTGCTTCATGCGTGCACCCGCGGCGGCGCCGGCCGCGGCGCGTCGTCCCCGCCGACCACCCGGGCGCCGGGGACCGGGCCGTGGGCCACGCGGACCGTCCGGCACACGCCGGCGCCGGACAGCTCGGCCGCGACCTCCACCGCCGACTGCGCGTCTTCGCAGAGGAACGCGCACGTCGGACCCGAGCCGGACACCGTGCCCGCGAGCGCGCCCGCGTTGACGCCCGCCCGGAGCGTGCGGCGCAGGTCGGGCCGCAGCGAAACCGCCGCCGCCTGGAGATCGTTGCCCAGCAGCAGAGCCAGCTGGCGCGGGTCGCCCGAGGCCAGCGCCTCGACGACCGGCGTGTGCGAGCCGATCCGGGGCGGGTTGCCCGCCGCGCGGAGGCGGTCCAGCTCGCCGAACACCTTCGGCGTCGAGAGCCCCTCGGCGGCGAAGGCCAGCACCCAGTGGAACGTGTGCCGCGAGAGCACCGGGACCAGCTGCTCGCCGCGGCCGGTGCCCAGCGCGGTGCCGCCGTAGAGCGCGAACGGGACGTCGCTGCCCAGGCCGGCGGCGATCTCCGCCAGCTCGTCGCGCGTGACGTCGAGGTTCCAGAGCGAAGCCAGCCCGACCAGCGTCGCCGCCGCGTCGGCGCTGCCGCCCGCCATGCCGCCGGCGACCGGGATGCCCTTGCGCAGCACCACCCGGACCTTCGGCTCGCCGGTGCGCCCGACGTGCGCGGCCAGCGCCTCGACCGCGCGCCAGGCCAGGTTCTCGGGGCCGGTCGGGACCGAGCCCTCCCCTTCGCCGTAGACCTCGATGCCGGGCTCTTCGGTGACCGCGACGGTCACCTCGTCGGTCAGCGACAGCGCCTGGAACACGGTGACCAGCTCGTGGTAACCGTCTTCGCGCAGGTCGTCGACCGACAGGTGCAGGTTGACCTTGGCCGGGACCCGGACGGTGACTGGGGGCGGAACTACGGCGAGCACCCGACCAGCCTACGTGCCCGCGGGAACGCCCCGATGCGACGTGCGCATCGGGGCGTCCTGTGACAAGCGGGGCTTCGCCCCGGGCCGGGGGCTCCGCCACCCGGAACCCCCGGAAGACAGTGGATCAGGCAGCCGCGACACCCTGCGGGCCACGCGCGGTGTGCGTGACGTGGCCACCGCGCTCGGCGACCCAGGCCAGCGCCGCGTCGGCCCGCTCGCCGCGGACACCCAGGCGGAACCGGCCGACCGGCGTGTCGCCGATCCGGGTCAGGCCGCCGCCGATGGTGGCGAACTCGACGTCGAACCGGCCCGCCGCCTCGGGCAGCAGCGCACCCACCGAGGCGAAGCCGACCAGCACGACGTCGGCCGAGCGGTCGTAGCGCGCCGCCTGCGCGCGCGTGGTCTCGATGGCGGGCAGCAGCGCCTGCGCGGTGCGGCTGGCCGGGTTCGAGATCAGGTCGAGCACCGTGCCGCGCTCGACGACCGTGCCGTCCTCCAGCACCGCGACGTCGTCGCAGACCCGGCGGACCACGCCCGCGTCCGGCGTCGTGACGACGACCGTGGTGCCCAGCTCCGAACGGGCCCGGTCGAGGACGGCCAGCACCGCGCCGGCCTCCTCCGGGTCGACCCCGGCGGTCGGGTCGTCGGCCAGCAGCACGGCCGGGGCCGCCGCCAGCGCCTTCGCGACCGCGACGCGGCGGAGCTGACCGGCGGTCAGCTCCTCGGGGCGCTGCGCGGCGCGCTGGGTCAGGCCGACGAGGTCGAGCAGCGAGCCGACCCGGCTGCGGCGCTGCGGGCCGTCGACGCCGAGCTGCTCGAGCGGCGAGGCGATGTTGCCGGCGATGGTGCGTTCGGCGATCAGCTCCGGCTTCGTGGAGACGACGCCGAGCTGACGGCGGATTTCGCGGAGGCGACGGCCGTCGAGGGTGCCGGTGTTGAGGCCGTCGAGGCGGACGACGCCGCGGTCGGGGCGCTCCTGCAGCGCGATGCACCGGGCCAGGACGGACTTGCCCGACCCGGCGGGACCGACCACGCCGAAGAGCGAGCCTGCCTGGACGTCGACACTCACGTCCCGCAGGGCGATGACCGAGTTTCCGTTGGTGGCAAAGGTTTTGGACAGGTTTTCGACGGTGATCACGAAGGCTCCAGAAAACGGGGCGCCGCCCCCATGGGCGCGCCCGGCCGCAAGCGAAGGTCCGTCCGTTGTGGACGGTGCATGAAGAAGAGGTGGACCGGCTCGGACTAGCTCAGCTGGAGCGTCGACACGCGGTCACGGAGCGGCGGCCTTCGTCGACTACTCGACGCCTGGTCAGGAGCAGGGGGCGAGCTACCCTCTTCATCGAAAACGGCCTCCATCGGTCCTGGCGGTAGCACCTGCCCTGTGGAGGGTGGTTGCTGCGACTTCGGCGAGCCAGGTCTCTCAGTCGCTCGGGATGGACGTACTGAGTAAAACCGATCCCGAGGAGCGAACGCAAGCCCGTTGGCCCAGATCACACGACTGGCGGTGTCCGAATCGCGAGATCAGGACCGGTGGAGGCGTGTTTTCACGGCTCGACTGTGGAGTCGCCAACGCGCGCGGCGATCCGGGCGAAGTCGTGCACGTCCAGCTGCTCACCGCGGGTCTTGGGGTCGATCCCGGCGGCGGTGAGGAGTTCGCCGGCCCGCTCGGCCGAGCCCGCCCAGCCCGCGAGCGCGGCCCGGAGCGTCTTCCTGCGTTGTGAGAAGGCGGCGTCCACCAGGCCGAAGAGGCGGTCCCGGTCGTCGGACGCCGTCGAGTCCGCACGCTCGAAGGCGACGAGCGCGGAATCGACGTTCGGCACCGGCCAGAACACCGAGCGTGGCACGGCGGCGACCTTGCGTGCGGGGCCGTACCAGGCGAGCTTGACGCTCGGCACGCCGTAGATCCGGCTGCCGGGTCCGGCGGCCATCCGGTCGGCCACCTCGGTCTGCACCATGACCAGCCCGGTCCGCAGCGACGGCACCTCGGCCAGCAGGTGCAGCACGACGGGTACGGCGACGTTGTAGGGCAGGTTGGCGACGAGGGCGGTCGGCTCGCCCAGTTCCTCGCGGGTGACGCGCAGGGCGTCGGCGCCGACGACGGTCAGCCGGTCCGCGGCCTCGGGCCCGCGTTCGGCGACGGTCTTGGGCAGCCGTTCGGCGAGCTTGGGATCGATCTCGACGGCGACGACCCGCGCGCCGGTGGCCAGCAGCCCGAGGGTCAGCGACCCGAGCCCGGGCCCGACCTCGAGGACGACGTCGTCCGCGGTGACGTTCGCGAGCTCGACGATCCGCCGCACGGTGTTGGGATCGTGCACGAAGTTCTGCCCGAGCTTCTTGGTCGGCCGCACGTCGAGTTCGGCCGCCAGCCCGCGGATTTCGGCCGGTCCCAGCAGTTCAACCACCGGAGGAGCTTACTTGAACCCGGAACCGGCGTGATCAGCGGCGGATCTCGCGTGATCGAGGGCGGATCTCGCGTGATTGGGAGGGCATCTCGCGTGATTGGAGGGTCGACACGCGTGATTGGAGGGACGATACGGCGAGGTGGGGCGGATCCGGCGTGTCGACTCCTTGATCACGCGAGTTGACTCCCCAATCACGCGTGATGTCTCTTGGCGCACGCGAAGCGGCCCCCGTCCGGGGTGGACGGGGGCCGGTTCGTGGAATGCGTCAGGCCTTCTTGCCGCAGACCGGCCAGGCGCTGTAGCTGCCGCCACGGCCTGCCTTGACCTTCTCGGCGATCGCGATCTGCTGCTCGCGCGTGGCCTGGTTCGGCAGCGCGGCGTACTCGTCGCCGCCGTAGGCGTCCCAGGTGCGCTTGTCGAACTGGAGGCCGCCGTAGTAGCCGTTGCCGGTGTTGATGGCCCAGTTGCCGCCCGACTCGCACTGCGCGATGCGGTCCCACGCGGAGCCGTCGCCGATGTCCGGGTTCGGGGCCTGCTTGGTGCCGACGTGGACGATCTTCGGCTTCGGCTGGGTGAGGACCTTCTCGGAGATGCTCTCCCGGCCGACCTCCTTGCCGTTCTTCTGCGTGACCTTGTAGGTCACTTCCTTCTCACCGGGCGTGCCGGGGTCCTCGACCTGCGTCTTGCCCTTGGCCAGGTCCGGGTCGTCGACGCGCTGCTCGGGCGGGTCGATGGACTCCTTCTGGACGACCGTCGAGACGCCGGTGCGGCTGATGTGCACCTCGGCGCCGTCGGTCAGCTTGACGTCCAGGCCGCCCTCGGCCTGGTCCTCCGGGCCCAGGGTGAGCTTGTACTCGCCCAGGAACTCCTTCGTCGTGACCGCGGTGGTCTTGACCTGCTTCGGCGCGTTGCCGCCGTCGTACAGGGTGATGTTCTTCAGGGTCTTGATCTCGACGGTGGCGCCCTCCAGGGGCAGCTCACCGCTCTTCGGCATCGACATCCACGTGCCGGGCTTGTCCATCTCGGCCATGCCGAGCTGGGACAGCGCGTCGCCGAGGTGGGTCGCGCGGACCCAGGAGGTGTGCTCCGCGCCGTCGACGATCATCTTCAGCTGGCGGCCGCGCTCGAGCTTGATGACGCCGCCGTCGCCGACCTCAGCCTGCGGGGACGGGGAGAGCGAGTCGTGCGCACCGACGGACAGGCCCGCGTCCTCGAGCACCTCGCCGACGGTGTCGCCGAAGGAGTGCACGGTCTGCTGGTGGCCGTCGACGTCGACGGTGATGCTCTTGTTCATCGCCAGCGCGGCCGCGCCGCCGCCGGCGATCGAAATCATGACGGAGAGGACGGCACCCTTGAGGAAGCGGCGCTTCCAGACCTTGGTGGTCTCGCGGAGCCCCTCGTCCAGCGCGGCCTTGCGGGCCTGCGGGGAAGCTGTGCGGTCCGACTCGAACTCGTCCGGGATGACGATCGGGGGCAGGTACGTCGTCTCGGCGTTGATGAGGCGGATCAGCTCGTCGACGTCGACGTCGATCTCGGCCATCATCGCGTCGGCATCGGGGCCGAGCGCGGCGAGGATGTCCTGCTGCGTGATGTTCGGGTCGTCGGAGAAGTCGAGCTGGCCGTACGCAGTGTCCTCGAAGCCGAATTCGCGATCGAGCACGGCCGCGGAGCGCGCTCCAGCCTGTCTGCTACCTGTCACCGGGTCGTTCCCTTTCCCAAGGCGCCGTTCGGGGCAGCACCTTTACGTCTGGGCCCGCAGCCGGCGCCATCGTCACGGTTCCGGGCCGTACCGCTCCCGGTTCCGCTTCCCCGACGTGCACTGACGTGACTGTGGGCGTAACAGCCGGCAACTGCTGAGTGCAGTACCGACCGGCACGATCACGGGACAGTAACGGGTCGCGGCGGGTTGCGCAAACACCCCCCGGAGTGTCGTGATCTGGGTCACTCCTTCAGGTGGCGTAGGCCGGACCCCTTATGTCGCAATGCGTTCAACCCGTTGTGACACTGGGGAGTCGGTACACCCGCTCGGCGGTGGTCCGGACCGATTCGGCGACTTCGTGGACAGCTTCGCCCCTGAGCGCCGCGAGGTGACGGACGGTGTAAGCGGCGCCGAACGGCTCGTTCGGCCGCCCACGGAACGGGTGGGGGGTCAGAAACGGGGCGTCGGTCTCGACGAGGTACTGCCCCGCCGGGCAGAGCCGGGCCGCCTCGTGGAGCCCCTTCGCGTTCTTGAACGTCACCGTGCCCGCGAAGGAAAGGACATACCCCGCGTCGACGCACTTGCGCGCCATTTCCGCGTCCCCGGAAAAACAATGGAAGATTACGGCATTCGGCGCACCCTCTTCGGCCAAGATGCGCAGCACGTCGTCGTGGGCCTCGCGGTCGTGGATCATCAGCGGCTTGCCGAGCCGCTTCGCGAGGTCGATGTGCCAGCGAAACGCCTCCTGCTGGGCGTCGTGCGGCGAGTAGTCCCAGTAGTAGTCGAGGCCGGTCTCGCCCACCGCGACCACGCGCTCGTGCGCGGCCAGGCGTTCCACTTCGGACTTCTCGGCCTCGCCGAACTCCTTGGTCCGGGTCGGGTGGATCGCCACGGCGGCCCAGACCCGGCGGTCCCAGGTGGCGGCCTCGGTGACCCAGCGAGCCGAGGCGAGGTCGTCCGCGACCGTGACGACGCGGGCGACGCCGGCGCGCTCGGCGCGGTCGACCATGGCCGTGACATCGGCCGCGGTGACCGCGCCGCACGCGTCGAGATGGGTGTGCGCGTCCACCACCGACACCGGGAGCCGGTCCGGGACCGGCGGCAGCTCGCGCTTCTGATCACCCATGCGTTCTTCTTACTCCTTGATGATCGGCGCCCACTCCGGACCGGTCTCGCCGAGCGCCGGGTCGAGCTTGGTGAACAGCGGCGACGGCTTTTCCAGGGGCTTGCCGACCTCGATCGGCGTCGACGCCCACTTCGCCTGCTCGGCCGCGTAGTCGCCGGTGAGGATCGGGTTGACCCGGCCGTCGATGTCGAGGTCGTCGACCTCCTTGAGCTCCGGCTGGGCCGCCCAGACGCCGGTGCCGCCGAGGGCCTCGTGCACCTTCTGGGCCGAGTGCGGCAAGAACGGCGTCAGCAGCGTGTTGGCGTCCGAGACGACCTGCAGCGCGGTGTGCAGCACGGTGTCGCGCCGCGTGGGGTCGTCCTTGAGCTTCCACGGCTCCTGGTCGGAGATGTACTTGTTCGCCGCGGTGACGACCTTCATCGCCTCGGCCGCCGCCAGCTTGAACCGGGACCGGGCCAGGTGCGCGCCCGCGGTGTCGAACGCCTTGCGCGACAACGCCTTCAGCTCTTCGTCGGCCGCCGTCGGGGCCTCCGGGCGCGGGATGGCGCCGACGTTCTTGTGCGCCATCGAGATGGACCGGTTGACCAGGTTGCCCCACTCGTTGGCCAGCTCGAAGTTGGTCCGGCGGACGAACTCGTCCCAGGTGAAGTCGGTGTCCTGGGTCTCCGGGCCGGCGACCGAGATGAAGTACCGCAGCGTGTCCGGGCCGAAGTCGCGCAGGAAGTCCTCGACGTAGATCACGCGCCCGCGCGAGGTCGAGAACTTCGAGCCGCTCATGGTGAGGAACTCGGACGAGACGATCTCGTCGGGCAGGTGCAGCTTCCCGTACTTGCCCGGCTCGCCGCCGCGGTCGCCCTCGCCGTTGTGGCCGAACAGCAGCGCCGGCCAGATCTGGGCGTGGAAGGTGATGTTGTCCTTGCCCATGAAGTAGTAGGACCGCGCGTCGGCGTTGTTCCACCACTCCTGCCACGCGTCCGGGTTGCCGGACCGGCGGGCCCACTCGACGCTGGCCGAGAAGTACCCGATCACCGCGTCGAACCAGACGTAGAACCGCTTCAGCGGCTGGTCGCGCCAGCCGTCGAGGGGGATCTTGACGCCCCAGTCCAGGTCGCGGGTGATCGGCCGCGGCCGCATGTCGTCGATCAGGTTCTTGGTGAAGTTGAGGACGTTGGGGCGCCAGTCGGTCTTGGTGCCCAGCCAGTCGCCGAGGGTCTTGGTGAAGGCCGGCAGGTCGAGGAAGTAGTGCTCGGTCTCGACGAACTTCGGCGTCTCGCCGTTGATCCGCGACTTCGGGTTGATCAGCTCGGCGGCGTCGAGCTGGTTGCCGCAGTTGTCGCACTGGTCGCCGCGCGCGCCGTCGTACCCGCAGATCGGGCAGGTGCCCTCGACGTAGCGGTCGGGCAGCGTGCGGCCGGTGGACGGGCTGATCGCCCCGCGCGTGGTCTTGGGCACGACGTAGCCGTTGCGGTGCAGCGCCAGGAAGATCTGCTGCGTCACTTCGGCGTGGTTACCCGTGGTGGTGCGGGTGAACAGGTCGTAGGACAGGCCGAGGCCCTGCAGGTCGTTCCCGATCTGGCGGGTGTACTTGTCCGCCGTCTGCTGCGGGGTGGAGTTCTCCTTGTCGGCCTGGACGGTGATCGGGGTGCCGTGTTCGTCGGTCCCGGACACCATGAGCACCCGGTTGCCGGCCATTCGCTGGTAGCGGGAGAAGACGTCGGACGGGACGCCGAATCCGGACACGTGGCCGATGTGGCGGGGGCCGTTGGCGTAGGGCCAGGCCACCGCGGTCAACACAGGGGTGCTCATACCTTATTAGCCTACGGAGGGCGTCACGCGCGTTTTCGAGAGGGAGGCCCCGGTTGTCGGCGACACGGCTGCTCGTGCTCGGAGTCGTACGCATGTACGGCCGCGCGCACGGCTACCAGGTGCGGCGCGAGCTGCTGACCTGGTCGGCGGACAAGTGGGCCAACGTCCAGCCCGGGTCGATCTACCACGCGCTGAAGAAGATGACCGCCGAGGACCTGCTGGAGCAGGTCGACGTCGAGCCGGGCGACGGCGGCCCGGACCGAACCGCCTACCGGCTCACCGGCGAGGGCGAGCAGGAGTACCAGGTGCTGCTGTCGAAGGCGCTGTCCGACCCCCAGCTCAACCACCCGGACCTGTCAGCGGCGATTTCGCTGATGACCACGCTCCCCCGGGCCAGGGTGGTCAACCTGCTCCGGCACCGGCTGGTGCACCTGGAGGCCGAGCAGCGGCAGGCGAAGCTGATGCTCGAAGAGCTCAAGGTGAACATGGGACTGGGCACACCGGAGCACGTCGGCGAGCTGTACCGGCTGTGGGGTGGGATCACCGACGCGAGCCACGCCTGGCTGGAACGGCTGATCGAACGGCTCGAAGCGGGCGACTACGTGATGGCAGGCGAGTCCGGCGAGGCCTTCGGGGTGCCACCCGAGTAATCAAGTTTGACTAGCGCATCCTTCTCAGGCACAGTGTGCGCCTCAGCTAGTCAAGCTTGACTACTTTTCGAGAGGGGTTCTCATGATCACGGCACGCGGTCTCGAGCGGCGGTTCCGCCGCAAGGGCCGCACTGGGGGCGAAGTCCACGCGGTGAAGGGCGTCGACCTCGACGTCGAAGCGGGTGAGCTGGTCGGCTTCCTCGGGCCCAACGGCGCCGGGAAGACCACCACCCTGCGCATGCTGACCACGCTGCTGCAGCCGACCGCGGGCACCGCGACCGTCGGCGGCTGCGACCTGCTCGCCGACCCGCTCGGCGTGCGCAAGCGCATCGGGTACGTCGCCCAGGGCGGCGGCAGCGCGCCCGAAAGCAAGGTCGCCGACGAGCTGGAGCTGCAGGGCAGGCTCTACCGGATGAGCAAGGCCGACGCGATCGCGCGCGGCGCCGAGCTCGCCGAGCAGCTCGACCTGACCGGGCTGGACCAGCGGCTGACCAAGACGCTGTCGGGTGGCCAGCGGCGGCGGCTCGACATCGCGCTCGGGCTGATCCACTCGCCCGGCCTGGTGTTCCTCGACGAACCGTCGACCGGCCTCGACCCGCAGAGCCGCGCCAACCTGTGGGAGCACATCCGCCGGCTGCGCGCCGAGCAGGGCGTCACCGTCTTCCTCACCACCCACTACCTCGACGAGGCCGACGCGCTGTCGGACCGGCTGATCGTGATCGACGACGGCCGGATCGTCGCCGAAGGGACGCCGGACGCGCTCAAGGCGCGCGTCAACGGCGACCGCGTCGAGGTCGGCGTCGAGCCCGAGCAGGCCACCGACGCCGCCGACATCGCCGGACGGCTCGCGGGCGTGCAGGAGCTGTCCACCGACGGCGGCGAGATCCGGTTCCGGGTGCCGCGCGGCGACGTCGCGCTGCCGGAGCTGCTGCGCGCGCTGGACGCCAAGGGCATCGCGATGCTGTCGGTCCAGGTGCACCGGCCGACGCTCGACGACGTTTTCCTGACCCTGACCGGCCGCTCGCTGCGGGAAGCGGAGGAGGCCGGCCGTGCTGCGTGACACCTGGCTGATCTTCCGCCGCGACATGAAAGCGGCCCTGCGCAACCCGACCTGGGTGCTGATCGGGATCATGCAGCCGCTGCTGTACCTGTTCCTGTTCGGTCCGCTGATGGTGCAGGCCATGCAGGGCCAGGGCCTGACCGAAGTGCAGGGCTGGATGCTGCTGACCCCGGCGCTGATCGCGCAGCTGGCCCTGTTCGGCAGCTCGTTCGTCGGCTTCGGGCTGCTGGCCGAGTACCGCTCCGGCGTCGTCGAGCGGTTCCGGGTGACGCCGGTCAGCCGGGTCGCGCTGCTGCTGGGCAAGGTGCTGGCCAGCGCGCTGCAGGCGGTGGTGCAGGCCGTGCTGATCATCGTGCTGGCCGCGCTGGTCTTCCCGCTCGACGCACCCCTCGGCGGCGTCCTGCTGTGCCTGGTGATCGTGTTCCTGCTGGCGGTGTCGCTGGCGTCGTGCTCCTACGCGCTGGCGTTGACGCTGAAGAGCGAGGAGACCTTCCCCGCCCTGCTCAACGCGGTGCTCATCCCGCTGTTGCTGCTCTCCGGGATCCTGCTGCCGATCACCGCCGGGAAGGCACCGGACTGGCTCTACACGGTTTCGCGGATCAACCCGTTCCGGCACGTCGTCGACGTCGAGCGGAACAGCTTCGGCGGCGACTTCACGATGGACGCCCTGTTCACGGGCGGTGTCGTGGTGCTCGTGATGGCGGTGTTGTCCCTGTGGTGGGGAACACGCACCTTCCAGAAGGAAAACGCCTGATCAACACGGTGTGTGTCACTGCGGGTCCGTCTCCGGCGACGTATGGTGTGCTCTCCACCGAAGCGCCGGGGGCGGACCGTGACAGAGCCGGAGAGTGAACTCGGCATTTCGCTGTCGCACCGCGAGCGCGTGGCCGACTGGCAGGCCGTGCGCGGCGCGCAGACGCGGTTCGTGTCCGTGACGATCAGCGAGAACGTCAACTGGAGCGACCCGGCCGCGGAACGCAACCTGGCCGGCGCGCAGGAAGCCGGGCTGCACGCCGGCGGGCGGCACTACGCGCGGCCCGGCGCGGTCCACGACCAGGCGGACTTCTTCGTGCGGACGGCCAGCAGGCTCGGCGCGTTCGCCCCCGGCTCGCTCGCCCCGGCACTGGAGGTGGCGGCGCCGAGCGTCGACGACCGGTTCGTCAAGGCGTGGATCAAGCACGTCCGGCACGCGGCGCGGATCGAGCGGGTGCTGGTCTACGCCGACTACGACTGCTGGCAGCACCGCCTGCACCCGGACCGCTGGGCCGACAGCGAGGTGGTGCTGTGGCTGGTCCGGCACAACGGCATCCCGGGGCGGGCGGGCTGGTTCCACTCGCGGCTCGGGGTGCACCAGCACGCGTACGCGCCCGACGTCCCCGGCATCGCCGCGCCGGTGGAGCAGAACGCCGTCGTGTACCCGTTCACATTGGGCGACTTGCTGCTCTGACGTGTGGTGGTATGTCGCCATGCGCGTGACGAGCAGGCCGCTCCGGACGGACGTGACGCCTGCGCGCGCTTTTTCGGTGCTCGCCCACCACGCCGCTTCGCGCGGGTTGCCGCCGCCCGCGATGCTCTCCGGTGAGTGGTTTTCTGCCGGGGCCGTGATCGCGCCGTCGCTTTCGGTCACCCCGTCCGCGTTGCCGTCCTTCGCGCCGGAGGTCGATGCCGCACCCGGCGTGATCGGCGGCGGCTGGTTCGGGTACCTGGGCTACGACCTGGCCGACCCGTCGGGCCGGACCGGCGCGCTGCCCGCGTCCGCCTGGGGCTGGGCGGACCACGTGCTGCGGTGGTCCGCGTCGGGCACGTGCCACCTGGAGTCACTGGACGGCGGCGGTCCGTCGGTGTCCACAATGGAATCCCTGCTGGCCGCCGACGTCCCGGCCGGTTCGTGGTCGGCGGGACCGCTGCGGCGCCCGCTGCCCTCGGAGCACCGGGACGCGGTGAAGGCGTGCGTGCACGCGATCGAGGCCGGGGAGCTGTTCCAGGCCAACGTCTGCGCGCGGTTCACGGGCTCGTTCTCCGGCTCGCCTGCCGCCCTGTTCTCGGCCGGGGTGTCCTCGCTGGCGCCCCGCCGCGCGGCCTTCCTGTCCGGAGCGTGGGGCTCGGTGGTGTCGTTCTCGCCGGAGCTGTTCCTCGCGCGGCACGGACGTGCGGTGCGCTCGACGCCGATCAAGGGGACGCTGCCCCGCCGCGGGCCCGCCGACGACGGGAACGCCGTGCTGCTGCGCCGGTCCACGAAGGACGTCGCGGAAAACGTGATGATCACCGACCTGGTGCGCAACGACCTCGGCCGGGTGTGCGAGGTCGGGTCGGTGACGGTGCCGTCGCTGCTGCAGGTCCGCCCGGCGCCCGGGGTGTGGCACCTGGACTCGACGGTGACGGGCGTGCTGCGGCCGCCGGTTTCGGACGCCGATCTGCTCGCGGCCGCCTTCCCGCCGGGGTCGGTGACGGGCGCGCCGAAGATCCGCGCGCTGGACCTGATCGCCGCGCTGGAACCGTGCGGGCGCGGCGTCTACACGGGAGCGATCGGGCTGGTGTCGCCGGTGGCGGGCCTGGAGCTGAACGTGGCGATCCGGACGTTCGAGATCGCCGGGGACTCGATCGCGCTCGGCGTCGGCGGCGGGATCACGGCGGACTCGGACCCGGAGGCGGAGTGGCAGGAGTGCCTCCACAAGGCGGCACCCCTGGAACACCTCCTACTTGCCGGGGTCGAGCAGTAGCTTCCCGACGGTCTTGCGGGAGCGCAGCGCCTCGTGCGCGCCGCGGGCGTCCGAAAGCGCGTACTCGCCGCCCGGGATGGCCTTCAGGTTGCCCGCCAGGACCAGGTCGAACAGCTCGGTGAGGGCGGTGCCGAAGACGTTGCCCGGCAGCCGGAAGACGTGCGGCAGCCACATGCCGCTGATCGTGGTGCTGTGGCCGAGGACGTTGCGCAGCTCGACGGGCTTCGGGCTCTCGCGGCCCGCCATGCCGTAGAAGGCCAGCCGGCCGAACGGCGCGAGCGCGGCGATGCTCTGGTCGGTGGTCGTCCCGCCGACCATGTCGAGCACGACGTCGACGCGGCGGCCGTTGTTCGCCTCGATCAGCGCGGCGGTCATGTCCTCGGCGCGCGAGTCGATCGCGACGTCCGCGCCGAGTTCGAGGGCGAGCGCGCGCTTCTCCTCGCTGCTGGCGGTGGCGATGACGCGGCCGGCGCCCCAGGCCTTGGCGAGCTGCACGGCGACGGTCCCCACCCCACCGGCGGCGGCGTGCACGACGACCGATTCGCCTTCGGCCAGGTGGGCGTTCCTGCGGAGCAGCACCCAGGCGGTGGTGCCCTGGACCAGCATGGACAGCGCGGTGAGGTCGTCGATGCCGTCGGGAACGGGGAAGGTGGTGGCGGCCGGCGCGACGGCCTTCTCGGCGTACCCGCCACCGCCGTTGAGCAGGGCGACGACCCGCTTGCCGTCGTGGGTCCCGACGACCTCGCCGCCGGGAACGAGCGGCAGCTGGGACGGCGCGAGGTAGGAGTTCTCGGCCTGGTGGGTGTCGGCGTAGTTGACGCCGATGCGGTCGACGTCGATGAGGACCTCACCGGGCCCGGCCACCGGGTCGGGCAGCTCGACGGGGGTGAGCACCTCGGGTCCGCCGAACTCGGTCACCTGCACTGCGCGCATGTCGCGTTCCCTCTCCGTCGTGGTTGTGAGACATTCTGGCATATGTCTCACACGGCTGCGTTCGACCTCGCCCGCGACTGGTTCCTGGCCGGCCGCCGCGTCGACATGGGAGAGCTGGCGGAAGCACTGTCGATCAGCCGGGCGACGCTGCACCGGCGGGTGGGGTCCCGCGACCTGCTGCTGGGCGAGATCCTGTGGTCGCTGTCCTCGGCTTCGATCGCCCGGCTGTGGCCCTCCTGCGTAGGCCGCGGGGCCGCGGGGATCGCGGACTTCGTGAGCGGGTACGTCCGGTTCGCGAACGACTCACCGCCGTTCCGTGACTTCCTGCGCCGCGAGCCGGAGCGGGCGCTGCGGCTGCTGACGACCCGCGCAAGCGTTTGCCAACGCCGGACGACGGAGAAGCTGGAGTCGCTGCTGGCTTCGGAGGTGGCGGCCGGGCGGCTGGAGCCGCCGCTGCCGGTGCCGGACCTGGCCTACCTGCTGGTCCGGATCGGCGAGTCGTTCGTGTACACGGACGTGATCACCGGAGACGCCCCGGACGCGGCGAAGGCCCACGCCGCGGTCACGGCGCTGCTCACGTAGCCCGGTTCGGCGGCCAAGGCGGCGCGCCGGGGGCCACGACCCGCAGGCAGGTCAGCGGCCGGTGCGCGGTCAACGCGAAGACGACCGCCTCGTCCACCGATTCGCCGAGCTCCCACAGCCAGCCGAGGCCCGTCGCCACCACCCGGCCGGAGTCCTCGACGAAGACACTGGACGAGCTCAGCCATTCCCCGAGCGGGTACCAGTTGCCCCCGAGCTCCGAGGCGAGTTCCCGGGCCAGCTCGCGGTGACCGGAACCGGCTAGGACCGGATCGACGGTCAACGGTTCGTCGTTGGTGAAGTCAGGGCCGGCCCGGTGCACCGGCGGCAGACTCAGCCCCCCGAAGGAGCGCAGTGCCGCGGCCGCGATCGGGCGCAGCCGGTAGCCCTCGGCCGCCAGCTCGGCCTCCCACGCGGAGATGTCGACGGAACGGTCCGGGTGCCACCCGGCGCGGTTCAGGGCCCGCACGACGACGTCGGGAAATTCGAAGCCGCTCACTTGACCCGCGCCGCCAGCACGGCGTCGTAAAGCTCCTTCTTCGACACCCCGGCCGCCTCGGCGACCTCCGCCGCGGCGCTTTTCAGCCGTTCGCCCGCGGCCACGCGGTCCGCGACCTCGCCCACCAGGTCCGCCACCGAAACCGCCCGCGGGGCCGCCCCGGCCAGCACCACCGTGATCTCCCCGCGCACCCCGTCCGCCGCCCACGAGGCCAGCTCTTCCAGCGTTCCCCGCTTCACCTCTTCGTACGTCTTCGTCAGCTCACGGCACACCGCCGCCCGCCGATCCGGGCCCAGCGCCGCGGCCGCGTCCGACAAAAGGGACCCCAGCCGGTGCGGGGACTCGAAGAACACCGCCGTCCGGGGCTCGTCGCGCAGCGAAGCCAGCCAGCGAGACCGCTCGCCCGGCTTGCGCGGGGCGAACCCCTCGAAGCAGAACCGGTCACACGGCAACCCGGACAAAGCGAGCGCCGTCGTCACCGCGGACGGGCCCGGCAGGCACGTCACCGGAAGAGAAGCCTCAACGCACGCGGCCACCAGGCGGAAACCCGGGTCGGACACGCTCGGCATCCCGGCGTCCGTCACCAGGACCACCGTCTCGCCCGCGTGCAGCGCTTCGAGCAGCTTCGGCAGGCGGGCCGACTCGACGTCCTCGTAGAAGCTCACCACCCGGCCTCGCGGAGTCACCTCCAGCGCGGACGCGAGCGCCCGGAACCGCCGGGTGTCCTCGGCCGCGATGACGTCGGCGTCCTCGAGGGCCGAGGCCAGGCGCTGGGAAGCGTCGCGGACGTCGCCGAGCGGGGTGGCGGCGAGGATGAGACGGCCGGAAGTCACCCGGCCAGCCTAGGCTGATCAGCGGATCCGGACGACGGACGCCCCGTCGCGCCCGTAGGATCGCCCCCGTGACCGCCGTGCTGACCCGTCCCGACGACGAAAGCGTCCGGCCGGACCCGGTCGAGACGCTCCGGCCGCCCAGCGACCGCGAGCTGACCCTGCTCGGCCGAGGCATGCCGGCCGACCGGCTGCGCGGCTGGGTCGTCACCCTCGTGCTGACCCTGATCGGCGGCATCGTCCGCCTGCAGAACCTCGGCGTGCCGACCGACAAGGGCAGCCCGGTCTTCGACGAGAAGCACTACGTCCCGCAGGCGTGGCAGGTGCTGCGCAACGGCGGCTACGAGGACAACTACGGCTACGAGCTGGTCGTCCACCCGCCGCTGGCGAAGCAGCTGATCGCGATCGGCGAATGGCTGTTCGGCTACAACGGCTGGGGCTGGCGCATCATGCCGGCGCTGGCCGGCACGCTGATGGTGCTGCTGGTCGTCCGCATCGCCCGCCGGCTGACCCGCTCGACGCTGCTCGGCGGCATCGCCGGCATCCTGGTGATCAGCGACGGCGTCCTGCACCTGCAGTCGCGGATGGGCATGCTGGACATCTTCATCGCGCTGTTCGTGCTCGCCGCGTTCGCCTGCGTGCTCGTCGACCGCGACCAGGTGCGCGAGCGGCTCGCGACGGCGGTCCGCGAGGGCTGGGTCAACGAGTCCGTCTGGGGGCCCAAGCTCGGCTTCCGCTGGTGGCGGTTCGGCACCGGGCTGATGATCGGGCTCACCTTCGGCGTCAAGTGGTCGGCGCTGTACTACATCATCGCGTTCGGGCTGCTCACCGTCTTCTTCGACGTCGCGGCCCGGCGCGCGGCCGGCGTCGAGCGGCCCTGGCTGGGCACGATCCGCCGGGACGTGCTGCCCGCGCTGTGGGCGATCCTGGTCATCCCGTTCCTGATGTACTTCGCCGCGTACTGGGCCTGGTTCGCCAGCGAAACCGCCACCGACCGGCACTACACCGAGATCAAGGACATCGCGCCGGGCTTCTGGTCGTGGGTGCCGCCGGCGCTGCGCTCGCTGGGCGACTACACGGCGAACGTCCTGCACTTCCACGAAACCCTGGTCACGCCCAAGGACAACCCGCACCCGTGGGAGTCGAAGCCGTGGACGTGGCCGATGGGGCTGCGCCCGATGCTGTACAGCTACAACGGCGAAGTCACCGGCTGCGGCGAGGCCCGCTGCATCAGCGCGACGATGCTGATCGGCACCCCGGCGATGTGGTGGCTGGCGATCCCAATGCTCGGCTGGGCGGCCTGGCGCTCGATCTTCCGCGCGGACTGGCGCTACGCGGCCGTGCTGGCCGGCTACCTGGGCGGGTACGTCTTCTGGTTCACCAACATCGACCGCCAGATGTACTTCTTCTACGCCACCCCGCTGGCGGCGTTCCTGGTACTGGGGTTGACGCTGTGCCTCGGCCAGATCCTCGGCAGCGCGCGGCGCGGGTTCGAGAGACGCGGGACGGGTCTGCTCGTGGTGTCGCTGTACGTCGGGCTGGTGGTGGCGAACTTCGCCTGGCTGTGGCCGATCCTGAACGGCATCGCGATCACGAACGGCCAGTGGGAAGCCGAGCGCTGGCTGCCCTCCTGGCGGTAGCTCAACCCGCGAAGTAGGCGCCCGGCGTGACGCCGACGGCCCGCCGGAAGGCCGCGACGAACGCGCTCGCCGAGCTGTACCCGACGCGGTGGGCCACCGTCTCCAGCGGCGTGCCCTGCGCCAGCAGCGGGAGCGCCGCACGCAGCCGCACCTGCGTGCGCCACGTCCCGAACGGCATCCGGCACTCGCGGACGAAGAGCCGCGCCAAGGTGCGTTCCGCGGCCCCGGCGTCCCGGCCGAACTCGGCGAGCGTGCGCGGGTCCGCGGGGTCGGCGAGCAGAGCGCGCTCGACGTCGCGGGCTCGCGGGTCGGACGGCGACGGCACCACGATCGGCACCACGTCCAGCGGTTCCAGCAGGTCGAAGGCCACCGCTTCGGCGCGCAGCCGGGCTTCGGGGTCGACACCGTCGCCGGTCAGGTACTCCAGCAGCTCCCGCAGCAGCGGCCGGACGACGACCATCCGCGGCCGGCGCCACGACACCGGCGAGCGCGCCGGGTCGGCGTAGATGCCGCGCAGCGCCGCCCGCCCGAGCGCGCCGGTGCGGTGCCGGAGGCCGGCCGGGATCCACAGCGCGCGGGTCGGCGGGAGCACCCAGCCCGCGTCGCCCGCTTTGACCGCGACGACGCCGCGGGCCGACCAGACCAGCTGGTGGGTCGGGTGTTCGTGCCACGGGAACCAGGTGCCGGCGGGCAGGTCGAACTCGCCGAGCAGCATGGCTTGGCCGGTTGGCGACATTGCTTGGCAGGCTATCGGCTACCGGCCACGCGCGTGCGGAAATAGCGTCGGACGCATGCCGATGAATCTGATCCACCGCAGGATCTGCAGCTCCGAGAAGTGGGCGGCCACCGTCGAAGAGCGCCTGACCCCCTGGCTGGCAGAACGCGACCTCGGCGACGACGTGCTCGAGATCGGGCCCGGCTTCGGCGCCACGACGAAGGTGCTGCTCGGCCTGGTGCCGAAGCTGACCGTGCTGGAGATCGACCCCGCGTCGAGCGAGCTGCTGCGGGCGAAGTTCGGCGGCCGCGTCGAGGTCGTCGAGGGCAGCGGCGCCGAAATGCCGTTCGACGACGGCCGGTTCTCGGCTGTCACCTGCTTCACGATGCTGCACCACGTGCCGACGGCGAAGCTGCAGGACGCGATCTTCGCCGAGGCCGCGCGGGTGCTGCGCCCGGGCGGGACGTACTGCGGCTTCGACGGCCAGCTCAACTTCCGGTTCCGGCTCCTGCACCTCGGCGACACGATGAACGTCGTCGACGCGGGCACGCTGCCGGCCCGCCTCGAAAAGGCGGGCTTCGAGCAGGTGGCCGTCGAGTTGCGGCCGAAGGAGCTCCTGACCTTCTCGGCCGTCAAGCCCGGCTGTTCCCGTTCTGCCGCGGCTTAGAAGAAAAGAATGTCCTCGCCGGACGGGCAGGCTCCGGGATGACCACACCTGCCGCTGCCACCTCGCCTTCTGGAGGTGGGCCGCTGGGTGGTCATCCCGTCGCCTGATTGAGGCCTATCACTTTGAGCCG